>NC_010729.1:300000-480000 GCF_000010505.1 Porphyromonas gingivalis ATCC 33277
TGGAGCAGACGAGTGAGCAGTATTATGACGAAGAAGCCAAGCAATTCCTGGCCGATCGTTATATCATCGGTACCTGTCCGCACTGTAGCAATGATCGGGCTTACGGCGACCAGTGCGAAGCCTGCGGCACCTCACTCAATGCTACCGATCTGATCGATCCGCGGAGTACGATCTCGGGTAGTGCTCCCGTGCTGCGCGAGACGAAACACTGGTATCTACCTCTGGACAAGCATGAGCCTTTCCTGAAAGAGTGGATCCTTGATGGACATAAGGAGTGGAAGAGCAACGTCTACGGCCAGTGCAAGAGTTGGCTGGATATGGGGCTGCAACCCCGTGCCGTGAGCCGCGATTTGGACTGGGGGATCCCCGTGCCGGTGGAGGGTGCCGAAGGAAAAGTGTTATATGTCTGGTTCGATGCTCCGATAGGCTATATCTCCAATACCAAAGAGCTGTGTCCCGATAGTTGGGAGACGTGGTGGAAGTCGGAAGATACCCGTCTTGTTCATTTTATCGGTAAGGATAATATCGTATTCCACTGCATCGTTTTCCCGGCCATGCTCCGTGCCGAAGGTTCGTTTATCCTGCCTGACAATGTGCCTGCCAACGAGTTTCTCAACCTTGAAGGAGATAAGATTTCCACCAGTCGGAACTGGGCTGTCTGGCTGCATGAATACCTCGAAGAGTTCCCGGGCAAGCAGGATGTACTGCGCTATGTGCTCACGGCCAACGCTCCTGAGACGAAGGACAACGACTTCACGTGGCGCGACTTTCAGGCTCGCAACAACAATGAACTGGTAGCCATATTCGGCAATTTCGTGAACCGGGCATTGGTCCTTACTCATAAATACTTCGATGGAGCTGTCCCGCCCAAAGGCGAGCTGACGGATTACGACAGCCGTACGATAGAGGAGTTTGCAGCCGTGAAGCAAGCCTTGGAGCATCAGTTGGATACGTTCCACTTCCGCGAAGCACTGAAAGAAGCGATGAATCTGGCACGTATAGGCAATAAATATCTGGCCGATACGGAACCTTGGAAGCTGGCAAAAACGGATATGAACCGTGTGGCTACGATCCTCAATCTGTCCCTGCAGATAACGGCCAATCTGGCTATCGCCTTCGAACCGTTCCTGCCTTTCTCCTCGGCAAAACTCATGTCGATGCTCTCCACCGACTGTCCTTTCGGCTGGGATCGTTTGGGTAGTACGGATCTCTTACCCGAAGGACACGTCTTGGGCAATCCCGAATTGCTCTTCGAAAAGCTGGAGGACAGTGTGATAGATGCACAGATTCAGAAATTGCAGGATACCAAGCTGGCCAACGAAAAGGCTGCCCATCAGGCTGCTCCGATAGCCGAAGACATTGCATTCGAGGACTTTCTCAAGCTGGATATCCGTGTGGGCACCGTGCTGGAGTGTGAGAAAGTGCCCAAAGCGGACAAGCTCTTGCGTTTTCGTATCGATGATGGTCTGGGTGGCCGGACGATCGTTTCGGGTATTGCCAAACACTATGCTCCGGAAGAGCTGGTAGGCAAGCAAGTATGCTTCATTGCCAATTTGCCGCCACGCAAGCTGAAAGGTATCGAGTCCGAGGGCATGATTCTTTCGGCAGAGGATGCGGACGGTTCGCTCAGGGTCATTATGCCGGCAGCTGAAGTTGCCCCAGGTAGTCAGGTGAAATAGACTTTTAGGAGTACTACAGATTGCACGGTATGAAGAAGAGACTTTTCGGTTTGCTGTCCGTCCTGCTTCCGCTGGCGACGTTTCTCCTCGGTGGATGTGCAAGCAGGCAGGAGCATTCGCTTCGTATTATCCACACTACGGATCTTCACGGGAATGTATTCCCCACTGATTTCAAAGCTTTAAGACCGACTTCGGGTGGAATGTCGCGCTTGGCTTCCTTTCTGAAAGCTGCCCGGTCGGACAGATCGGAGTTGCTGCTCTTCGATGGTGGCGACGTATTGCAGGGCGATCCTACGGCCTACTATTATAACTACATGGACACGATGGGTACTCATCTCTTCTCCCGTGCGATGAACTACTTGCGCTATGATGCCGCCATACCGGGCAATCACGACATCGAGACCGGCCATGCCGTCTATGACAAATGGGTAGCCGGCTGCGACTTCCCTTTCTTGGCGGCGAACGCTATCGACACCGAGACCGGCAAGCCATATTGGGCTCCTTATAAGGTCTTCGATCGGAACGGGCTGAGGGTGGCTCTGTTGGGCTTTATAACTCCGGCTATTCCTGAGTGGCTGCCGCAAAGTCTGTGGACGGGAATGCGATTCGACGATATAATCGAATCGGCTAAGTACTGGGTACCGTTTGTGATCCAAAAGGAAAAACCTGATTTTGTTGTATGCGTACTGCATTCCGGCAGGGAGAATGACAATTCGAACTACCTCGAAGATGCCGGTATGACTCTCGCTCGTGAAGTGGCAGGCATAGATGTACTATTGCTGGGACATGATCATCAGGAGTACAGCCGCAGGGTGAAAGGAGCAGAAGCCGACTCCGTTCTCGTACTGAATCCGGCCAATCATTTGGACAAAGTGTCCGATGTGCAACTCAGTCTCGCTCGCAAAGGAGACAAGGTACTGCATAAAAGAGTGGAAGGTGGCTTGACGGACATATCGCGGCTTACTCCCGATTCAGCCTTTATGGCGCATTTCTCCTCCGATGAAGCTGCCGTTCGCCGGTTTGTGAACGAGCCTATGTGTGTTTCTTCCACCGAAATAAGTTCTGCAGACGCTCTGTTCGGCCCGTCTCCTTTCATGGATCTGATTCATCATGTGATGCTGAGCGAGTCCGGCGCGGATATATCATTTGCAGCTCCTCTCTCCATCAATACGGATTTGCCGGCGGATTCGATCTATATGTACCACATGTTCGCCATCTATCCGTACGAGAATTTTCTTTGCACGATGCAAATGACAGGCCGCGAAATACGTGACTATTTGGAGTTTTCCTATTCCCGATGGGTGGCGGATCCGACTCGGCAGAATGGCCATCTCATCCTGCTGAAAAAGGATGTCGTTGCTTCCGACCGTTTCAAAACGATGTATCCTTCCTTTAATTATAGTGCGGCGGGAGGACTGCGCTATACCGTAGACGTAACCAAGCCGATAGGGGAGAGGGTGCTCATCACGGGAGTGAGGGACAAGATGTCCGGCGAAGGGGTATACAAGCCCTTTGTACTTGATAGTGTATACACGGTGGCACTCAATTCTTATCGAGCCAATGGTGGGGGCGGACTGATGACGGAAGGAGCCGGTATTGCACCCGAAGAATTGCACTCTCGTCTCAAGAACTCTACAGCCGTGGATATTCGGCAAGCTCTGATTCGCTATGTGCGCCGCACGGGTAGGGTAGAAGTGCCTCCTGTCTGCGATTGGCAATTTGTGCCGACCGGATCGGTCAAGGAAGCCATCGCACGTGACCGAAAGTTTCTCTTCGATAAGAGAAAGAAGATTACTCGATGACGCTGTGGATGGCTGTGGCCCTGCTTGTGCTGATTGCAGGCATGGCTTTTATGACGTTATGGAAACCGAAAGATCCATGGCAGGCCGACAACCTGCCGCCAGAAGGCTCTTCGGATCAATTCCGTCGCAAGGGGATTATCGATGCCGATGCCTCGTCTTTGTTGGTGCCTGTGCCTGCCGCTGTGGATAGCCGGCCTTGTTTTCTCGTTATCGATACGGAGACGACCGGATTGCCTGCCGATGAAACGCAGTTCATTTCCGGAGTAGATGCACCGGCACCCGTATCGGTTGGTTGGCAGCTGCTGGACTTTCGTTTCAGATGTATAGAGGAAGTCGTTTGCCGGCTGTCTACCGACGAACCGGTATCACCCGAGGCTGCCGCTTTGCACGGCATCACGGATGCTTCGCTACACGGCGATGATCCGCATGAGGTGTACGCACGTTTGCTTGGGGCTGTATCGAAAGCAAAAGTACTGTCTGCTCACAATCTGGCCTTTCACCGTTCCGTTCTGGTCTATGATATGAGACGGAGGGGATTCGATCCGTCTCCCTTGTTCTCCCTTGATGATTATTGTACAATGGAGGCGGGAGTCGATTTTACTCATCTGTACGGAAGCTGTGGAACATGGAAGCTGCCACGCCTGACCGAGCTGTTCGGTGTCCTCTATTTCGGATTGCCGGGCGTTAGAACGACCTACCGCGAGAAGGTGCGGAACGATATACGTCTCGTAGCAGCATGTTTGCGTCGGATGAATCCGACCACACCGTCTTTAGAGTGAAGAGGGGTAATATCCCCTTCACGGAAGATCCGGGAGCCGGGGAAAAGCGAAGGAGGGAGCGTTTACTCCCTCCTCTTGTCCTCGGATGAATCCAATATGGGTCGGATCAGATCCGGCACATCGATGTTCAGTGCTTTTACCTTTTCCAATTGCCTTCGACCTTCTTCCGTCAGATTGAAATAAATCTTTCGCTTGTCGTCATGTCCCAGCCTGCGCATGACCCATCCTCTGTCTTCTGCAGCAGCAAGCAACTTGGAGTTTTGGGCCGGCAATACGCCTATTTGCGAGGCTATTTCGGTCGCTGATAGCGAATCATCGGCTATCACGCACAGGAGCATGGCCTGATTGAGATCGCATCCGGTGGAATCCAAAAGATTGGATTCCAATTCCCTGATGGCAGCCATCAACTTCTTCATCGTACAGATACACTCTACATTTTCCATCGGCTGGAAGGCCGTAGCCTCGATTGATTGTTACTGCACAAATTTAGATGAATAGATTGATGTTGGCCTCTTCTGCTCTATTCATATAGGTGGCAACTCCACCGATACTTACCTCGTCGAGCAATTCTTCCCGATTGATCCCCATTACATCCATGGACATCTGACAGGCTATAAACTCTACACCGTTTTCCAACGCTTGCTTACGCATGCTCTCCAGTGAGTCCACATGCTTTTCCTTCATGACCATACGCATCATCTTCGCTCCCAAGCCGAACATGTTCATTTTGGACAGTCCTAACCCTTTGCTGTTCTTCGGAAGCATCATACCGAACATCTTGCCCCAAATGTCTTTCTTCGCTTTGACGGCGTGAGGCTTTTTGATGGCATTCAGACCCCAGAATGTAAAGAATATAGTCACCGGCTGTCCCATCGCTGCTGCTCCGTTGGCCAGTACGAATGTGGCCAAAGCCTTGTCCAGATCATCGCTGAAGAGAATGAATGTCTTGCCTTTGGATGGAGTCTCGCTCACACAAGTGCCCTCCTCCTTGCAAGCAGTCTTTTCGATGGTCACTTTGTATTGGCCCTTTATGGTCTCCTGCCGGATCAGATTGTGTCCGGTCGTGTCGCACCAGGCTTGAGCATCACGAGCAAATCCGGGGTCCGTAGCCAGGATGCAGAGCTGCTCCCCTACAGCTATTTGGTCAATGGATTGTTTGAGCTTGAGGATCGGCCCCGGACAGGACATGCCGCAGGCAT
This sequence comes from Porphyromonas gingivalis ATCC 33277, assembly GCF_000010505.1. Taxonomy (GTDB): domain Bacteria; phylum Bacteroidota; class Bacteroidia; order Bacteroidales; family Porphyromonadaceae; genus Porphyromonas; species Porphyromonas gingivalis. Next base: position 305,460 of record NC_010729.1, read on the forward strand.
CCACCTCCGGTACCTGTGTATGGGAAGAAGGACTATCCTTTGCAGGAAGTTGGGCGATGGTAGGTTTGGCGGCAGAACTGTAGTCCGCCGTTATGGTAGAATACAAGCGATAGCCACCGATCAGGTTTCGCACATTTGAGAAGCCACATTGTCTCAGGATATTCGAGGCGAAATACCCTCTCATCCCCACGGTGCAATATACGTATATCGGCTTGTCGTGAGGAATTTCCCCTATGCGTGCCCTTATTTCCTCCACCGGCATGCTGATTGCTCCGGGGATATGCTCTACTTCGTAGGCCTGTCTGGGACGAGCATCTATAAGGGTTACTCGATTGGGATCGACCTCTTTCATTTCGCGCCAATGCAGAGGTTTCATACGACCTGTAATGATATTGTCGGCCACATATCCTGCCAAAGCTACCGGATCCTTGGCCGAAGAGAATGGAGGTGCATAGGCTTGCTCCGTTTGCATCAGATCGGCGATTCCGCCTTTGCGCTTGATGATTTGAGCGATGGAGTCTATTCGCTTGTCCACGCCTTCTATGCCTACACACTGAGCACCGTAGAGCATACCGCTCTCTGGGTGGAAGGTGATTTTAAGCGTAAGCGGGTAGGCATTGGGATAATAGCCGGCGTGGCTGTTGGGCTGTACCGTCACTGACTCATAGGGAAGGCCTTCGCGCTTGAGAGCCTTTGCCGGCAAACCTGTAGCAGCAACCGTGAGATCGAAAATCTTGGCAATAGCTGTTCCTATGGCTCCTTCATAACTCCGCAATGTTTGTCCATGCATATTATCCGCTACGATGCGTCCTTGCCGATTGGCCGGCCCTGCCAGGAAATTGGTCCACGGCTTTCCGGTAAGAGGGTGTGGGTATTCGATGGCGTCTCCGATGGCATAGATGTCCGGATCGGATGTCTGCAGGTATTCATTCACTTGGATTCCGCGTGCCGGTCCGATAGCCAACTGTGCATCAGCTGCCAGCTTCGTATTCGGACGCACTCCGATAGACAGAAGGATGAGTTCGGCCTCGATTTTTTCGCCCGAGTCAAGCGAAGCAGTCAATACTTCTCCCCGTTTTTCAATACTTTTCACCGCTTTGCCCAGATAGAGACCAATACCTTTTTCTTGCAGGTGGGCATGAACGATCGTTGCCATCGAGAAATCCACCGGTGCCATTACCTGTGGAGCCATCTCGATGACATTGACAGCAATGCCTCGGGCATGTAGATTCTCGGCCATTTCCAAGCCGATAAATCCACCTCCCACCACGATGGCACGTTTCACCTTGTGGGTGTCCAAATAACTTTTAATGGCATCCGTATCCTCTACGTTGCGCAGCGTGAATACTCCCGGGCTATCTACCCCCGGCAGTGGAGGGACAAAAGGCAAGGCTCCGGGGGAAAGTAGCAATTTGTCATAGTGCTCACTATATTCTCTACCATTGGCTTCGCGCACTCTTATCTGTTTGTCGGAGCGATCGATGGACAGCACCTCACTCTGTACCCGAACATCCAAGTTCAGCAGTCGGCCGAATTTTTCGGGTGTCTGCACGAAAAGATTTTCTCTCTCTTTGATTACCCCACCTATATAATACGGCAGGCCACAGTTGGCATACGATATATTTTGTCCTTTTTCGAACAAGATGATTTCTGCTTTTTCGTCTATTCTCCTTAGTCTGGCTGCTGCTGTAGCTCCTCCGGCGACTCCGCCTACGATTACGTATCTCATATTTGATTTCTTTTTTGTTCGTTTTTCCGGTGCAAACATACAAATAATTTCTAATGGAAAATATATTCAACGGAAATCATATGGCCGAAAAATGAAAAATACATAATGAAGAACGGAACGAGAGCTGTGTCGGGATAGACAGGTGGCAGCTCTAAGATGATATGCCTTGGATGTATGGTAAAGACGTGATTGTAGGACAGTTCCCAAACGATATGGAAATCATAAGGCTTGGCCATTGCTTCGATGCTCCGGTCAATAACCTGCTGTCTCAGAAATACGCACCGAAAATCCTCCGATTGCGGCGCGTGTTTCCTGAAAATGTGGAGCGAGATTTTTTTCGTTCTCGCGCGTAAATTTTTTGCTTCCCGAACCAAAACAAAAAAAAATCTCGCGCCACCCTTTCAGGCGTCGTAAACGAGAAAATTTCGGCGCGTAAACTAATCGGTACCCTTTGAGGTAAAATTTAATAGACGATTGGAATTACCTTTCTTATTATTACCTTTGCGCCCCAAAAGGCTCAATGTAAAAGGAGAAAAGAAGGTAAGAAGGCTATGCTGCTCTCGTTCAGCGCATATGTTTGGGAACCGGTGTCACGTTTTCTATTGCTAAGCAGAGCAAAAAAGCAGATGATATTGAATGTCCAACAGACAGCTATATAGAAATGAGATTCCGATTAGATGGAGAGATGCCTCGCCTGCCGGCGACAATCTCGTGAATGCTTAAAAATAGGAATCCGAATCGGAGATCGGCCTAATTCCATTTTGCCTGAATAACTGGTGGAGCAAAATGGGATTTCCTGAGAAGTATCATTGAGTGTAGTTCATGACTACATCTCTCGCGAGGGTCAATATCGCGTTTTTTTTATTGAGTAGTGCGGTTTTTTTTCGTTTTTCTGCGTATAAACACGTAGAAGACAGCAGAATATTGTTAGAATTAATTTTTAGTAGAAAAAAATGCTTTCCTTTGCTATAGGGAAGCCGGTAAGACGTAGCTGATACTACTCCTTTCGCTTCTTTTTTAGTTATCCGGAAGGATAGTTATGCTGCAGAGAGTTTGTTTGAAGAGTTTAAGAACAAAACTTGTTAGTGCGTTGTTTTAGTCTCGTGAGTCGAGCGGGAGGTCTTATGTCGACCATCTTGTCGATATATTCTGAACACTCTATGTCGTGTCTTTGTTAAGTAAACTGATCACCTTATAATATCAGTACAAGCTGTTCAGGTGAAGTTCATGCAGAATAGTGTGCAAGAGTATAGAATTGTAGAGATTATGGGTTCGGATATGTGATAACGAGGATTCATCGTTAAGTTTATCCGGTTTTATAGTCTTGAGCGTTTTGTGTTTTATAGTCTTTCTTTCGACGTTTTTAGAATCAATTTAATATTAATCCTTTTAAACATTTGGCTTATGAAGTTAAACAAAATGTTTTTGGTCGGAGCATTGCTCTCATTGGGCTTTGCTTCTTGTAGTAAAGAGGGCAATGGCCCCGATCCGGACAATGCGGCGAAGTCGTATATGTCTATGACGTTGTCCATGCCTATGGGAAGTGCTCGTGCGGGTGACGGACAGGATCAAGCTAACCCTGACTACCATTATGTAGGAGAGTGGGCAGGAAAAGACAAAATTGAGAAAGTGAGCATCTACATGGTGCCTCAGGGTGGCCCTGGGCTTGTGGAGAGTGCTGAAGATCTTGATTTTGGCACTTATTATGAAAATCCTACTATAGATCCTGCAACCCACAATGCCATTTTGAAACCGAAAAAAGGTATCAAGGTTAATTCTGCTGTCGGCAAGACGGTTAAAGTATATGTGGTGCTCAATGACATCGCCGGCAAGGCAAAAGCCCTTTTGGCAAATGTTAATGCAGCAGACTTTGATGCTAAATTCAAAGAGATAATCGAACTGTCTACTCAGGCTCAGGCTTTAGGTACGGTAGCCGATGGCCCGAATCCTGCTACAGCGGCTGGAAAGATTGCCAAAAAGAATGGTACTACTGATGAGACAATCATGATGACCTGTTTGCAGCCTTCTGATGCTTTGACTATCGAAGCTGCTGTATCCGAGGCCAATGCTATCGCAGGGATTAAGAATCAGGCCAAGGTTACGGTGGAGCGTTCTGTAGCACGTGCGATGGTTTCAACGAAAGCCCAGAGTTATGAAATTAAAGCCACTACTCAAATTGGAGAAATTGCCGCAGGTTCTGTTTTGGCTACCATTACGGATATCAGATGGGTTGTTGCTCAAGGAGAACGTCGCCAATACCTAAGCAAGAAAAGAGGAACTGTTCCAGAAAATACTTGGGTTACTCCGGGTTCTGGTTTCGTTCCTACCAGCAGCACTTTCCATACAAATGCTACCGAGTATTATGATTATGCCGGTCTGTGGGAAGATCATAATACAAATGAGGCCGTAATCAGTGGAACTCAAGTGCCGACTTTGGCTGATTATCAGCTTCAGGACGTGACTGGCGAATTGGCAAATGCTCTTTCAGGGAAATTCCTGCTGCCTAATACCCATAAGTCAGGTGCTAATGCTGCCTCGTCAGACTATAAGAGAGGTAATACTGCCTATGTATTGGTTCGTGCGAAGTTTACTCCCAAGAAAGAAGCCTTTATCGATAGAGGTAAAACTTATTCAGATAATACTGCAGTTCCTGAATATGTAGCAGGTGAAGATTTCTTCGTTGGTGAGAATGGCCAGTTCTATGTGTCTATGAAATCCGTTACAGACCCCAAGGTAGGTGGTGTAGCTGGTATGAAGGCACACAAATATGTGAAAGGCAAAGTACTGTACTATGCTTGGTTGAATCCCAGTACTACTTCTCCCGATTCATGGTGGAATTCCCCTGTTGTGCGCAACAATATCTACCATATCCACATCAAGAGCATCAAGAAGTTGGGCTTCAACTGGAATCCTTTGGTGCCGGATCCGGATCCTAGCAACCCGGAAAATCCGAATAACCCTGACCCGAATCCGGATGAGCCGGGTACTCCCGTTCCTACAGATCCGGAGAACCCCTTGCCTGATCAGGATACGTTCATGTCGGTTGAGGTTACAGTTTTGCCTTGGAAAGTTCATTCCTATGAGGTTGATCTCTAATTAGCTATTGTAAAATTTTCTTTTTGAGGGTGGGATTTCGGTTCCCACCGTTCTCCCACCCTCTATATTTTTTAAAACAATGAACAAACGGAAGCATATGGATATTCGCAGACTTATTATTTCTTTGCCGGCAATAATGGCCCTGTGGGGTGGTTTGGCTTCATGTGATAAGATGATTTATGACAATTACGATGATTGTCCTCGAGGAGTATATGTCAACTTCTATTCTCAGACTGAGTGTGCCGAAAATCCTTCTTATCCTGCGGAAGTTGCCCGATTGAACGTTTATGCTTTCGATAAGGATGGTATCCTTCGCAGTGCCAATGTGTTTGAGGATGTCCAGTTGTCAGCTGCAAAAGAATGGCTGATCCCTTTGGAGAAAGACGGCTTATATACGATTTTTGCTTGGGGTAACATCGACGACCACTATAATATAGGTGAAATAAAAATTGGCGAGACGACCAAGCAGCAGGTTTTGATGCGCTTGAAGCAGGATGGTAAATGGGCGACCAATATAGATGGGACGACCCTTTGGTATGCGACGAGTCCTGTCGTTGAGCTGAAGAATATGGAAGATGGCGCGGATCAGTATATCCATACGAGAGCCAATCTTCGAGAGTATACCAATCGTGTGACGGTGAGTGTAGATAGTTTGCCTCATCCCGAAAATTATGAAATAAAATTGGCCTCGAGCAATGGCTCCTATCGCTTCGATGGTACTGTTGCAAAAGCTGATTCTACTTATTATCCCGGCGAAACCAAAGTAGTAGGTGATAGCACATGCCGGGCTTTCTTTACGACACTCAAGCTGGAGAGTGGGCATGAAAATACCCTTTCCGTGACACATAAGCCGACCGGAAGAGAGATATTCCGTACAGACCTTGTAGGTGCTATTCTTTCGAGTCAGTATGCTCAAAATATCAACTTGCGCTGTATCAATGACTTCGATATAAGGTTGGTGGCACATCATTGCAACTGCCCTGACGATACTTATGTCGTTGTTCAAATCTGGATAAACGGCTGGTTGATACATAGTTACGAAATAGAACTTTAAGAGAAAAAAGACCGGTTCTTCACTCGCTTTCCCCTCTTTCTTTGAGGGTTGAAAGTAAGTCGTGAGGTCTAAGAAGAGATCGGAAGATAATCATAGTCAGGAGCTTCAGTGTTTGTTCCATAGAACAGATGTTTTTTTGAGGTTTTATTGTTTGGCATTTTGGCTTAATCTCCTTTCGGTCTGATCAAAGAGATCGAATGAGTTTGAGATGGTGCTTAGCACATAGAAAATCAGTCGGGAAAAACATGTTGTGAAACAAAATATGAATAGCTCCCCCTTATAACCATATACACTTGGAATATGATGCAGCTTAAAAAGAGATACTTTGCACTTATCCTATTGCTTTTCCTTTGGAGCGGATGCGATAGAGGAGTTGATCCACAGCCGGATCCTTTACAGCCGGATGTTTATCTACTCGTTAACGCGAGAGCAGCACATACGAATGGCGAGGAATCCATCAATATGGATGCCGAGGATTTTGAAGATCGTGTACACAGTCTCGCTATGTTGGTGTTCGATAGCAATACAGGAGAAAAAGTTGCCGAACATTTTTCTTCCTCCATAGGGAGCGGTACTTCTACCTATGTCTTTACTGTGAAATTGAAACCCGGACAGCGCGATTTCTTTTTCGTGGCAAATATTCCCAATATGCAGACTGCCATGGCCTCGATCGTGAACAAATCCGATATGAATCACTTTATGCAGGTTTTCAGAGATTTGGACCCTATTCATTATCACAATGCAACCAACAATAATGGATTCCCCATGTCGAGAATGTATTCCAATCAGACGGTTACGATCGGGGGAACCATCACTCAGCCTTTGCCATTCAAGCCGGACGGAGAAAACAATGTGAAGTTGCAGCGTGTGGTTGCAAAGTTGGATGTGAATATCGTGGAAGGAGTGGAAAATCTGCAGAAGATTGAACTTTGTAATGCTAATGTCCACTATAGATTGGTGCCCAATCAGTCAGAGCCTATTCAGTTTTACGGCCCGGTAGAACTGAGGCGAGTAGGTGCCACGAACCAATGGCTTGGCTATATGCCGGAGGCGATCGTAGAATCAACAAAGTGGTGGGGGAATACCGGCAATGCTGAGAATAAGCCGATCAACTTCTTCCGCCTGACAACTCGCGGTGGACTTGTATATGACGTGCCGATTATTACGCACGAAGGTGCTATTCCGGGAGGGCAGTACTTACCTTTTGCCAAAGGCTTATTGGCGGATAAGCCGAGTTATACGGTTTATAGAAATCGTCATTACATATATCGTATCAAGACGCTGCCGGATAAGATAGAAGTGAAGTATTCTATTTGCGATTGGAATATAGTAACCAACGATACTTATATGGGCTATGGCTACAACGTGGGAGTCGATGAGCAAGGCAATGTCACCATTACTAATACGATGCAGAATTGTGATCCCCATGTTGTGAGACTCGTTGCTAAAAATGGTGCTTACTTTGGCTCCCAGCCTACCGATACTTCGGTTGAGTTTACTGAGTTAGCCAACGGTGCTTCGCAAACATTCAAAGTAAATAAAGATGCTGTGGCGGTCGGCTCTGCCTATCTGGAGGTTTATTATAACCCGGATCTGAATGCAACAGGGGTCGTTCCGGATAAAGTTTTTATCAAGAAATAGACAGACTTATGAAAAAGTATTTGTTATATGCCTCGTTGTTAACGAGTGTTTTGCTCTTTTCCTGTTCAAAGAACAATCCTAGCGAGCCGGTGGAAGACAGATCCATCGAAATTTCTATAAGGGTAGATGATTTCACCAAAACGGGTGAGACAGTACGCTATGAAAGGAATCAAGGAAGTGCTGCCGAAAGGCTCATTACCAATCTTTACCTCTTGTTGTTCGATCAGTCAGGGGCAAATCCTGCGAAATACTATATTGCCGGTAACACTTTCTCCGGAGGAATCTGGCTTCCTGATGATATGAAGGTGAAGTTGGATATGACACAATCCGAGGCTGGAGAGCGCAAAGTATATGTCGTAGCCAATGTCGATAATGCGGTTAAAACGGCTCTTGATGCTGTCGCTAACGAAAGCGATTTGCAGACTGTAAAGAGGACGACTGCAATGCCGTGGTCGACCGATATAGCCTCTCCTTTCCTGATGTCCGGAAACAAGACACACGACTTCTTGGCCAATCGTCTTTTGGACAATGTGCCCCTTGTGCGTGCCATTGCCAAGGTGGAGCTGAATATCTCGCTGAGTGAGAAATTTCAGATTGTGCCGATAATTGTCAATGGTAGTTTGAGTGAGTTCAAGTTCAGATACGTAAACTTCGACAAGGAGACCTACGTAGTGAAGCCAACGACCAAGCCGGACAATCTCATTAGTTCTGCTAATGGTGTTTGGCCTCAGATTACAGATTGGACTGTATGGGGTGCTTCCTTAAATACTTCTCCTGCTCCGGATGCGGGCACAGGTTATACATTGGATGCAAATGGCAAGGTAACGGCACTACGGATTGTTACCTATCTGAATGAGCGCGATAGCAAAGGGGCTACGGTAGAGGTCGCATTGCCTCGTGTGGATGATGGCACCCTCCCTCCTCCCGAATTCGGCCCGGAGCTTTATCGCTTGCCTTTGCCGGACAAGATCCTGCGCAATCATTGGTACAAGTACGAAGTCGAGATTTGATATTTTTTAGGTCTTGTTTGATATTGTGGAAGAGACTTAAAAAGATAGTAATCAAGAAAATTTTTAGGTGAAAATGGGAATTGATGGCATGCGCTTTTGATTGCGCGTGTTGTTTCGATCCATTTGTAGTAACTAACGAGGTAATAATAATGATGAAACGATATACAATAATTCTTGCAGTTTTTCTTTTATTCTGCACGGTATTTACCTTTCAAATAAAAGCTCGCCCTTATGAAAGATTTGCAGATGTAGAGAAGCCTTGGATTCAGAAACATTCAATGGATTCTAAATTGGTGCCTGCAAATAAGGGTAACTTAATTCAAGCTGAAATTGTATACCAATCTGTTTCTGAACATAGTGACTTAGTTATTTCGCCTGTGAACGAAATAAGGCCTGCAAATCGTTTCCCTTCGCATAGGAAGTCTTTTTTTGCAGAAAATCTACGGGCATCTCCCCCCGTAGTTCCCGTTGCCGTCGACAAGTATGCGGTACCGGTTGCCAATCCAATGGATCCTGAAAATCCCAATGCCTGGGATGTGACGCTAAAAATCACTACTAAAGCGGTAACAGTACCTGTCGATGTGGTGATGGTTATCGACCAGTCTTCGTCAATGGGAGGGCAAAACATTGCCAGATTAAAGTCTGCCATTGCATCGGGACAGCGTTTTGTAAAAAAAATGTTGCCTAAGGGGATGGCTACAGAAGGGGTGCGTATCGCTCTTGTGAGTTATGACCATGAGCCTCATCGCTTATCTGATTTTACCAAAGACACTGCTTTTCTCTGTCAAAAAATCCGGGCTTTGACTCCTATTTGGGGAACACATACCCAGGGGGGGCTTAAAATGGCGAGAAACATTATGGCTACTTCTACTGCTGTGGATAAGCATATCATATTGATGTCTGACGGGTTAGCGACGGAGCAGTATCCTGTTAAAAATGTAACTACTGCAGATTTCATTGGCGAAACTGGAAATGCGAATGATCCCATTGATTTGGTTATACAAGGAGCAATTAATTTCCCTACAAATTATGTTTCCAACAATCCATCTACACCTCTTACTCCAAATTATCCAACTCATTCTTCTAAAGTTGGACGGAGAAATCTGCCGGAATCCAAATTCGATTATAGTAATCTGAGTGCAAGGATTACTTTTGATGGTGTTGCTGGCGCATTGGTCTATGAACCGAGGTTCCCTCATCCCTATTATTATTATTTCCCTTGTAACGCTGCTATCAATGAGGCTCAGTTTGCGAAAAACTCTGGTTATACAATCCATACGATTGGCTATGACCTGGGAGATTTTGCCTTGGCCAACAATTCGTTGAAACTAACCGCTACAGACGAGAATCACTTCTTTACGGCGACACCGGCCAATTTAGCTGCAGCGTTTGATAATATTGCCCAAACTATTAATATAGGTATACAGAGGGGGGAGGTGACGGACTTTGTAGCTCCTGGTTTCATCGTTAAAAATCTGACGCAATCGGGAGATGTTACTCATTTGCTAAATGTTTCAAATGGAACGGTGCACTATGATGTCTCTACTAAAAAACTGACATGGACTACTGGTACTATCCTGAGCTCATCAGAAGCTACCATAACTTATCGTATTTATGCCGATTTGGATTATATACAGAACAATGATATTCCGGTAAATACTACTTCTGCTATCGGCCCGGATCTTGGTGGATTCGATACCAATACCGAGGCAAAATTGACCTATACCAATTCCAATGGCGAATCGAATCAGCAGTTAATTTTCCCACGTCCGACGGTTAAGTTAGGTTATGGTGTTATTAAGCGGCACTATGTATTGGTAAATAAAGACGGTCAACCCATACAGGCAAATGGAACAGTTGTCAGTTCCCTAAGCGAGGCTCATGTTCTACAGTCACAAGATTTCTTTTTGCCCTCAGGTGGAGGTCATATTGTTCCCAAATGGATAAAGTTGGACAAAACGACCGAAGCATTACAGTACTATTCCGTACCTCCGACTAACACGGTCATCACTACTGCCGATGGTAAACGTTATCGTTTTGTCGAAGTCCCAGGCTCCACGCCGAATCCGGGCCAAATCGGTATCAGTTGGAAAAAACCGGCAGGAAACGCTTACTTCGCTTACAAGCTCCTCAATTATTGGATGGGAGGAACAACAGACCAACAGAGTGAATGGGATGTGACGTCCAATTGGACAGGAGCCCAAGTACCACTCACGGGAGAAGATGTAGAGTTTGCAACGACAGAAAATTTCGGTTCTCCAGCGGTAGCTGATTTGCATGTCCCGACAACCAACCCCAAAATTATCGGTAACCTTATCAATAATTCAGACAAGGATTTAGTTGTTACCACAAACAGTCAATTGACGATCAACGGCGTGGTTGAGGATAACAATCCGAATGTCGGTACGATCGTCGTGAAGTCGTCGAAAGACAATCCTACGGGGACATTGCTTTTTGCCAATCCGGGCTATAATCAAAATGTAGGGGGGACCGTCGAGTTTTACAATCAGGGATATGATTGTGCCGATTGTGGTATGTATCGCAGGAGCTGGCAGTATTTCGGTATCCCTGTCAATGAATCAGGTTTTCCAATTAATGATGTGGGCGGAAACGAGACCGTCAACCAATGGGTTGAGCCTTTCAATGGCGATAAGTGGCGACCTGCACCTTATGCACCTGATACAAAGCTTCAGAAATTCAAGGGCTATCAGATCACGAATGACGTGCAGGCACAGCCTACGGGAGTTTACAGCTTCAAGGGTACGCTTTGTGTGTGCGATGCCTTCCTGAACCTGACACGCACGTCCGGTGTCAACTACTCGGGCGCCAACTTGATCGGCAACTCATACACTGGAGCCATCGACATCAAGCAAGGTATTGTCTTCCCGCCGGAAGTCGAGCAGACGGTGTATCTGTTCAACACGGGAACACGCGACCAGTGGCGTAAGCTGAATGGAAGCACGGTTTCAGGTTTTCGAGCCGGTCAGTACCTCTCTGTACCTAAGAATACAGCGGGTCAGGACAATCTTCCGGATCGTATTCCATCGATGCATTCCTTCTTGGTGAAGATGCAGAACGGAGCCTCTTGTACGTTGCAGATCTTGTACGATAAGCTGCTCAAGAACACGACTGTAAACAACGGTAATGGTACGCAGATCACATGGCGATCCGGCAACTCCGGATCGGCGAATATGCCGTCACTTGTGATGGATGTTCTTGGTAATGAGTCGGCCGACCGTTTGTGGATCTTTACCGATGGGGGTCTTTCGTTCGGATTCGACAACGGCTGGGATGGTCGCAAGTTGACTGAAAAAGGTTTGTCACAACTTTATGCGATGTCCGACATCGGTAATGATAAATTCCAGGTTGCCGGGGTTCCGGAATTGAATAACCTGCTGATCGGCTTCGATGCGGATAAGGATGGTCAATACACGTTGGAGTTTGCTCTTTCGGATCATTTTGCGAAAGGCGGAGTTTTCCTTGAGGATCTTAGCCGTGGAGTTACACGGCGAATAGTCGACGGCGGTTCGTATTCATTCGATGCCAAGCGAGGAGATTCCGGGGCTCGTTTCCGTCTCTCTTATGACGAAGAGTGGGTTGAATCGGCAGAGGTTTCTGTTTTGGTTGGTACGGTCGGGAAGCGAATCCTTATCACGAATAACTGTGAGCATGCCTGTCAGGCCAATGTTTATACAACTGACGGAAAACTTCTGATTCGATTGGACGTAAAACCCGGAAGTAAGTCTATGACGGAACCATTGATCGATGGAGCTTACGTTGTCAGTCTGCAAAGTCCTGCCACGAGTAGCAATGTAAGGAAAGTTGTAGTCAACTAATAATGTGAAGAAGATGATGCTATTGCGACTATAGGACTGTTGTTCTTCCATACAGTAGCTTTCAGCATCTGATATTTCTCTCAAACCAAGTAAGGGGGAGTCGCGAGTATTTCATTTGCGGCTCCCCCTTGATTTTTCTCTTGTGGCAGGAAGTGAGTCGAGATGCCATGGTTTTCCTTTTTTTGATTCCCGAATCCGTTCCCCGAAAGAGATGTTTGGGTTGAGGAAAATTGACGAATCGTTTTTGCTCTTATGGGAATCCCTCCGAATCACAGTTCTCGAGGAGAAAAGAACATTACTCATTGCCGGGGATTAATACCTGCGATTTATAGCGAGTCTGCCGGCATTACAATCTTCCTCTTTAGGATCTTACATCACATGTCACGTTGCAGAAATTTCTGCATTTGTGGTTTCTAAAAACGTGGCGCGTAAACTTTTTCATTTTGGCGCGAGAAGTAAAAAAATCTCGAGCCAAAACGAAAAAAATCCTGCGCCACTTTATTCCATAAAATCGAACCGAAATCGAAGTGTTTTAGGCTCGTACTCCGGAAACAGTAGTTCACAAGCATCAGGAGAATAGCATTGATGTGGAATCAAGGTATCTCAATATTGAGAGCGTTCGATCGGTCAAAAGAAACACTCTATCTTCCAAAATTCAAATTTACATCGGTTTATTGCTGCTCCTTTTGCAAAGTGGATTTGACAAATCGTATGGTGAGCAAATTGCTTAGATGAAAAAAAGGATAATAGGATTAGTCTGGTTGCATTTTTTTATTTAGTTTTGTGGCTGTCCGTATCATAGGACAGTTGTGGAAGTTTCGTGACTTGTGTCTAACGCCGGTAGCGGCTTTTTGAGACTTCCCTTGGTTAGGGTAAAACCGGAGAAGAAAAGAAAACAACATAACAGTAATAATTTTAAGTTTAACGCAAAAGAAAAGTCTATGAAAAGAATGACGCTATTCTTCCTTTGCTTGCTGACGAGCATTGGGTGGGCTATGGCCCAGAATAGAACCGTGAAGGGTACAGTTATCTCCTCCGAGGATAATGAGCCCCTGATCGGCGCGAATGTCGTGGTTGTCGGAAACACCACGATCGGTGCTGCAACCGACTTGGATGGCAACTTCACGCTTAGCGTGCCTGCCAATGCCAAAATGTTGAGAGTGTCCTATTCCGGTATGACTACCAAAGAGGTCGCCATCGCTAATGTGATGAAGATCGTACTGGATCCGGACTCTAAGGTTCTGGAGCAGGTAGTTGTATTGGGTTACGGTACGGGACAGAAACTCAGCACTGTTTCCGGTTCTGTGGCCAAAGTGTCCAGCGAAAAGCTCGCGGAAAAGCCTGTTGCCAACATCATGGATGCCCTCCAAGGTCAGGTAGCCGGTATGCAGGTTATGACCTCTTCGGGAGACCCTACGAAGGTGGCCAACGTAACCATTCACGGTACCGGATCTTTGGGCGCAAGCTCTTCCCCACCTTATATCGTTGATGGTATGCAGACGGATCTGTCAGTGGTGGCTACGATGAACCCGAATGATTTTGACAACGTAACAGTCTTGAAGGATGCTTCTGCAACTTCTATTTACGGTGCGCGTGCTGCCAATGGTGTTGTGATTATCACTACCAAGAGAGGTAAAATGGGTGAAGCCGGCCGTATTACATTCAATTACAGCTACGGTGTTTCTTCTATTATCAGTAAGAAGCCTATGAGCCGAATGATGACTGGAGACGAGCAGCTTAACTATCAGTTTAATAATGGTTATTGGGATACTACTAAGCCGGAGTATGCAACGATCGAAGCAGTCAAAGCTACTTTGATCAAAAATGCAGAGGATATGTATGCCAAATACCCGGAGCTTGCTCCTCTTGTGAAATCCGGATATTTAAAGCCAATTGATTTTGATAATGATACCGACTGGCTTGAGTATTTCATTCGTCCTACGGCTCCGACGCACCAAGGTGATATTTCTTTCACCGGAGGAAGTCAGGGGACCTCTTATTTTGTTTCTTTGGGTTATTTCAATCAAGAAGGTATTTCCCGTGAGCCTTCTTCTTTCAAGCGCTATAGCGGCCGTATGAATTTGGAAAGCCGTATTAAGGAATGGCTGAAATTAGGTCTGAATCTTTCGGGTGCAATCGCTGAAAAGCAAGCATCATCGTTCTCAGGAACCAATTATTATAATACAGGAACTTTTGGTGCATTATCTATGCCTAAGTATCTGAATCCTTTAACGAGTGATGGTGAGATTGCCGACGTATACTATATCATAGGAACCACTCCTCGCCAAAGTCCATTGCGAATTGCTAAATGGTACCCCGAAGAAGATTATACTTATCAAGCAAATGTTGGTGGATATTTGCAGTTCAATCCGATTAAGGGACTTACAATTAAGTCGCAAGCGGGTTTGGACTTTACGGACAGCCGTGCTACAGTAAAGACACTTCCGAATAATATTTTTTCTCCTAATCCTCTGGGCAACAGGACAGAGCGCTTCTATGGCGGACGGTTGTTTACAGTCACAAACACCGGTGAGTATAAAACCAATTTTGAAGAGTTGCACGATGTGACCATCCTTTTGGGACAAGAATTTATTGATGCAGATGTGGATGTTTTCAGCGCAAGAGCAAATGGCTTCGAGAACAGCAAGGTAATGCTTTTGTCTCAGGAAAAGACCGGTAATTTCCTTCAGCTTCCTGCTCAGCGAAAAGAAGAATATGCTTATTTGTCTTTCTTCGGTAGGGGTAGTTATGGATTTGACAAGTGGATGTATCTGGATGTTTCGTTGCGTAATGACCAATCATCTCGTTTTGGTGACAACAATCGTAGTGCTTGGTTCTATTCTTTCGGTTCGATGTTCGACATCTACAATAAGTTCATCAAGGAAAGCGATTGGCTGAGTGACCTCCGATTCAAGCTGAGTTACGGAACTACCGGAAACTCTGAGATCGGAAACTACAACCACCAGGCTCTCGTAGGAAGCAATAATTATACCGATACAGCATTGGGCCTTACTGTCTCTACAATTGGTAACCCCGATCTTTCTTGGGAAAAGCAATCTCAGTTGAATGTGGGTATTGCTTCCGGTTTTTGGAACAATCGTTTGACTGCTGAAGTTGATTTCTACGTTCGTACAACGGATGATATGTTGATCAATGTGCCTCTGCAGTATATAAGTGGTTTCACCAACCAGTTCCAGAATGTCGGCTCAATGCAAAATACGGGAGTTGATGTTAACTTGAGAGGAACTATCTTCCAAAATAAAGATTGGAATGTTTATGCTGCTGCAAACTTCAACTACAACAAACAGAAGATTACCAAGCTCTTCTTCGATTTGAAAGAGTATGTACTTCCCAACACCGGAACTATCTGGCAGATTGGAAAACCTAATTCATTCTATATAGCTGAGTATGCAGGTATTTATAAGGGTACGGAGCCTTATACCGACCCGGATGGAAATGTTTATCATGGTGGTGATCAGTTGTGGTATGTTCCCGGCAAAACATGGGCTGATGGTACTCCGGCTACAACGAATGTCTATTCTGCGGATTTGGAGCAAGCGGTAGATAAGGCAGTCAATCCCCCTATTACCGGTGGTTTCTCTTTGGGGGCTTCTTGGAAAGGTCTTTCATTGGATGCTGATTTTGCTTATATCATTGGTAAGTGGATGATCAACAATGACCGCTACTTCACTGAAAACGGTTCTGGCGCTGCAATGAGAACCAATAAGGATAAAATCCTTTTGGATGCATGGACTCCGCAGAATCCTAACTCAGATGTTCCAAGACTGGGTCAAGACAATCAGTTCGATAGCCGTTTGCTGGAGAATGCCTCTTTCTTGCGTCTCAAGAATCTGAAATTGACTTATGTCCTTCCTCAATCTCTATTCAAGACTCAAGGTGTTGTTTCTGGAGCACGTGTTTATTTGATGGCTCGTAACCTCCTGACCGTTACCAAGTACAAAGGTTTTGACCCCGAAGCCGGTGGTAATGTGGCACTGAATCAATTCCCGAATACGAAGCAATTTGTAGGTGGTATTCAGATTTCTTTCTAAACATTGAGTACTAACGATTAACAGTAAATCATTATGAAGAAAATATTTTATGCAGTGCTGTCTGCTTTCCTGCTGTTGGGGCTTTTTTCATGCGATCTGCAGCGTGATCCGGATGGAAGTGATGAACAGAAAGATCATTTCGCTTCTTTTGTGGAGACAAAACATTTTAGAGATGGTTTGTATGCTACGTTGCGAAGTACAGAAAACCCTACTCGTTTCGTATGGCAGGATCTTCAATCAGACATGTATGCAGTAACAACGAATGATGGTAATACAAGCTCTCGTTTTATCACATGGAGTTTGGGTGCACTGGAGTCATCCGGTGAGATTGCTTCATATTATCTCGCTTATTATAGCTTGTTGCAGCGCGCCAATTATTTTGTGACCAGAATAGAACGTTCTATGGAGTTGAATCTTTATCTGGAGAAAGAACTCAAAGATGTAAAGATCTTTCAAGCAGAAGGTAAGACTCTTCAGGCATTGGCCCTCTCTCGTTTGATGGAGCGTTTTGCTTATAAGTATGATCCTGCGGCCACTACTCATCCGTATGATTTGGGTATTGTACTTGTTAAGGATTACAATCCTATGATTGCTGCACCTCGTAATACGCAGAAAGAGTGCTACGATTATATCCTTGAATGCTTAAATCAGGCGATTGATGTTTTGCCGAACAAGAGCAATGAAGGTAATATCAGAGTTTCCAAGCATTATGCTCATGCTTTGCGTGCACGTGTAAATTTTGCAATGGGTAATTATGATGCGGCAAAAGAAGATGCTAAAGTTCTGGTCGACAATTATCCTCTTATTGATGTGACGACAGCAAAGAAATTTGCTGAGGTTTACCGCGATGATGCTAACAACCCCGAAATCGTATTCCGTGCTTTTGCTTCAGGAACTATCGGTACTGTTGCAGAAACGACCCTAAGCGGATTCTTGTGGCATTCAGGTGCTCAGCTTGTGGTTTCAAGTCCTATTTCAGCTCCTTTCCAATGGGTTGTTGACCTATATGATGATACCGATTATCGTAAGTCTTGCTATATCACGAAAGATTTCTACGTTATTGGTGGTGGTGTTGATAAGGGTTATGTAGTTGGAAAATATCTGGGTAACCCCGCTTATCAGTCTAATCCTAACGTACCCGACTTTAAGGTGACCAGCCGCTTCTTCTCAGTTGCAGAGGCTTATTTGATCATGGCAGAGTCTATGGCCAAGTCCGGTGATGCAGCCGGTGCAAAGGATCTGTTGAAGACGCTTTGTGAGAAACGTGGTGGCCAGTTGGAAGATGGCGATATCATGGATTTGGTAATGGCAGAACGTACCCGTGAGCTGATCGGAGAAGGCTCTCGTCTGAACGATATGATTCGTTGGAATTTGCCTAATAACCACGATGATATGGAAAATCAGCCGGTATTCCTGCAGATCGGTCTTGCAAAAGCTGATAAGCTGAAGCAGCCCGTACCTGCCGGTCACTATGCGTTTACTTGGGAGTTCCCTGTTAGGGATCGTCAGGTGAATCCGCAGATTATCAAAAACTGGCCGAACTAATTCAATTAGATGTTTCGACGCGCTTGGGGTTAATCTTTATAATCCCAAGTGCGTTTGAAACCTTTCTTGACTTTTAGGCGAAAAGAGCTTTCTGTGGTGTGTTTGGAATCGTGCCAAGAAAGTCCAAAATATAAACGGTTCCGGTCAAACAAAAATCAAATTCAAATTATGAAGAAAATTTTCTCTTTGTTGGGTGCTATGTTCTTGATGGGTTCACTCAGTGCTCAAAACACAATCCCCCAATCTTTCTCTTGTGAAGTAAGCGGATCAGCACGTGCTATCGAGTGTTTGGATGGCTCTGTTTTTTCTCAGGCCCCGGTAGAATTCGATACTGGATATCCTTCTAATTCTGGGATAGAACTGATGCAGGCGCAGAATGTGAAAGGTGTAAGCTCTATTTCTGCTATCCGTTTCTTTGGTATTCAGTTGGTTTATGCAGGTGGCTGGGCAGTTCAAAACGATTTTGACCCTATGACCTTTACTGTAAAGATTTGTGCTAACGAGAATGGTTTACCCGGTGCAGAAATCTACTCACAGGAAGTCGCTTTGAATCATAACGATACAGGTGAAACTTTTGGTAATAATCCTATCAGTATTTTCTATTGGGACTTTGAGCCTGCTACTCCTATTAACAACTTGCCGGCCGATTTCTGGCTTGTAATCTCTAATTCAGATTCCGAAGCATGGTTCCTTTGGATTGATCAGAAAGATGGTGTAGGACCGATTGCTACATTTGGAACGCAGCAAGGTGAGCCTGAGGGTACTCCCAGCCACTGGTTCCTGAGAGAGGGAGCTCCAGGCTTAGGTGTTTGCATTAAGGGAACACCTTCAGGTGTTGATATGATCGAGGCTAATAAGCCATATTCGCTTTCAGTAAGTGGCAATACAATTTCTGTAGACGCAGGAGAGGTAACCATTTATGATATGAACGCTCGTCGAGTAGCATATGCTGAAAAGGGAATTTCTTATACTGCTCAAGCCGGAACATATGTTCTCCGTATTGTAGTAGATGGCATGACATATGTTGAAAAAGCGGTGGTTACCAAGTAAGGACACGTTTTGTTTAGATATATAGTCTAATTTAATGTTGAGGAGGTATGTCTTTATGGCATACCTCTTCTTTTTTATTTTTTACTTTGCCACAGCCACAAGCGTATTGCCCGTCATGCATATCTCAAATTGTTCCTCTCCACTATCTTTAATTGCGACATAAGTCGGCAGATGTCTTATCTTTGTACACTAAATATCAGTAGGTATGTGTAAGAAACATTTCATCCGATACTTCTTTTGGACTATCATTGTCTTTTTTGTGGGTGCGGCTATTCACTCTTGTAAAGAGTCTAAGATAGATCTTGAAGAAGTTAGCATAGTCGATCTGCAAATCCACCGTTTCTACCTTTCCAGTAAGAAGAATCCGGATTTGGAAAAAGTATTTTTCTCTATCGATCATGCAAAAGGGACAATTATTAATAAGAAATATATGCCCTATGGCACAGTTTTGGATTCTGTAATGATGAAACTCGTTACTGATTTCTCTGCGAAAAAACTGCGAGTGGCCATCAATGATGGAGAATATAAGGATTGGCATAATAAGGATTCATTGTGGTTGCGCGATTGTCATACCTTACATTTAATGGTTTTCGACGAAAGTGGCGAGAAAACGAAAAAGTATACCGTTACCCTCAATCGTTATGATTATCAACCGACTACGTTCGTTTGGCATATGCTCGATGGAGTAGCTTTACCGGATATCAATGCTTCTTTTGTCGATGTTGTAACGCATGCTGACAAGGTTTATTTGGTTGCAGCCACAGGTAATAAGACGCTGTTGTATTCATCTGACAGGAAAAATCCTGTTCATTGGACTTTACTATCGTCTTCCGGCTTGTCCGGTGCATGTCGGCAGATAGCCGCGACTGAAGATGGACGCGCTTGGATTCTAACGGATTCCGGTATTTATCAAAGCGATGACTTCACAAACTGGAGTTTGCTCCCCTCTGAAGTCCCTGTGACAACCCTGCTGGGTGCCATGGCTTGGCCACAGGGAAGTCATACACTGGCATTACTTGCTGAAAAAGAAGGCTCTCTGTTCTTTGCTACCAATATCGATGGAATCCATTCTTGGCAGGAGCAGGCTCCCGAAACTTTCCCTGTTCGCAATTTCAGTACTCAACTATATAAAGCAAACAATCATCCAATGCTCCGTTTGGTCGGCGGTGTAACGCATACGGGTGCTCCTGCCACTTCCGTTTGGATCACGAGCAATGGAAATGATTGGTTCGGACTTGACTTGGCCGCCGGAGCCATTCCCGCGTCAATGGAAAAAGGGGCTTTGGTGCAAACTCCATCGGATGGTAACTTGTACTATTATGCCACTGAACAAGCCGAAGGTATAAAGCGAGTGGCTGTGGCCGACTGATAAGGGCATCACATGGAAACGTGGAGCCGCCGATATTATGTTGCCGGCCGATCCTTTCTACACAGTCGGCTACCCGTTGCCGTTCGTCTGTGCTTTTGATGATGGGGCTTACAATATATATCAGTTGGGAGGCGTTAGCTCTTCAGGAACATTCTTTTCCTCAATATGGAAGGGTATCCTGAAACTGAATGAAAACAATTAGTAAGAACTATGTGGCACGGATCTGTGCCGCCATTGCTTTGTTTGCTGTGTGTAACGGTCGGATAGCTGCTCAGGAATTTCTCTATGAAATAGGAGGAGGTTTTGGTGCTGCTCAGTATTTCGGTGATGCAAACAGAGGCTTGTTCGGTTCATCCGGAGTTGGTTTGGAGTTGGTCGGACGCTACAATTATAATTTTCGCTGGGCTTTCAGTGCCATGTTGGATTGGCGTACATTGAGAGGCAATACCGATAAGTCCGGGAATGTCTTCCCCGATTTTGCTCAAGCGGATTTTAAGGTCGGCTTGACTCAGCTCCACGTTAGAAGCGAATTTAACTTTCTCCCTTATAGCGATGGCTATAAGTATCTTGGTACAGCTCGGCTGTCTCCTTATGTAGCGGCCGGGTTGTCTTTGGGTTTTGCTTCGGGCGCCAAAGGTTCGGCTTTTGCTCCCGGGATTACTGCGGGAATGGGGGTGAAGTATAAGCTTAAACCGCGGATCAATGTCGGTATCGAGTATTCTTTCACGGGGTTACTTACCGATGCTTTGGATGCGCTGACGGATAAAAGTGTTTGGCTCGAGGATCCATATAAGATCAATGACTCCTGGGTCAAAAACAAGGATGCTACAGGGGCCTTAGTGCTTAGGATTACGTATGACTTCGGCCGGCGTAAGACTTTTTGTAATAAACAATAGGGCCTCGAAACATTCTAAGGGAATAGACCTCTCTTGGAGTGGTCGTTAGGTGAAATATCTTGATAGAAAAGAGATAGATGGAAGGTGATGGAGACAAACTCCAGTCAACAGTTATAGTGCCGAGGCATATCGCTTTGGTCATGGATGGTAATGGCCGTTGGGCAAAGATACGTGGGAAAGAGCGATGCGAAGGACATGCAGCCGGTGTGGATGCTCTGCGCGTAGCTTTGCGTGCAGCAGCCGGTTGCGGTGTGGAATATCTTACAGCCTACACCTTCAGTACGGAGAATTGGAATCGTCCGGAAGAGGAAGTCAGGGCGCTGATGGGCCTTTTCGTTACAGCTATCATGAATGAGATGCTGGACTTGATGACCAATAACATTCGCCTCTTGGCTATCGGCGATTTCAGTCGGCTCCCCGAGGATGTCCGTGAATCGTTAGAAAAGGGTATTCGAGAGACTGCCGGAAACACGGGGCTGACTTTGGTTTTGGCCCTTAGCTACAGTTCTCGCTGGGAAATGACCGATGCCATCCGTAGATTGGCTCGAAAGGTTCGGGATGGAAGTGTGGAGCCTGAAGATATAAATGTCGATTTGGTTTCTGATCATCTTTCCACCGCCGGCATTCCGGATCCGGATCTCTTCATTCGTACAGGTGGAGAGAAGCGTATCAGCAATTTTCTTATGTGGCAAATGGCCTATACGGAATTGTTTTTTACCGATACGCTTTGGCCGGACTTTGATGCCGACTGTCTGAAGGCAGCCATAGAAGAATATTCATCGAGGGAGCGTCGATTCGGCAAGACCAGCGAGCAAATCGCTCTCAGAGAAAATAAATATTGAATCATTTGAGAAAGACTATGTACAAAAAGATTATTGCCGTAGCAGCTCTCTTCTGCGCCAGCATAGGGATCCTGAAAGGACAGTCCTCGGATCTGACCCCTCAGGATACTATATATAGCCCTGAAATATCCTATGCCAAGCCTATTCATAAGACCATAGCATCTATTGAGATCGAGGGAATGAGGTCTTTCGATGACTTTGTCTTGCGCAATCTTTCAGGCTTGGCTGTAGGTGATGAAGTCCTGATTCCCGGAGATGCCATGTCTGCTGCCGTGAATAGAATTATGCGTCAGGGCTACTTCTCAAATGTGCGAATCATCGCGGATAAATATGTCGGCAATAAAGTCTATCTGAAAATCATTGTCACTGAACGTCCTCGCATCAGTAAGGTTACTTTTAGCGGGGTAAAGAAGTCTGAGAGAGAAGATCTTGAAATGAAAATCGGTCTTCGCGAGGGGATTCAGATGACCAGAAATAATGAAGACAAGGTCAGGCAAATCGTACAGAAGTATTTTAGTGAGAAAGGTTATCGCGATGCCAGCATACGGATAACGCAGGAACCGGATCTTTCCAAAGATGGCTTTGTCAATGTGCTTATCTCGATTGAGAAGAAAAGCAAAACCAAGGTGAATGAAATTTATTTTTCCGGCAACAAGGCCCTTAGCAATCATAAGCTAAGAATGGCGATGAAGAACACCAATGCCAAATTCAGTCTTAGAAAGCATATTCGCTCATCTTTCTTGAAACTTTTTAGTACTCATAAGTTTGTGGAAGAGAGCTACCGTGAAGATTTGGTCCGATTGATAGAGAAGTATCAGGAATATGGATATCGTGATGCTGAAATACTGACCGACAGTGTCGTGAAGGCTCCTGACGGCAAAAGAGTGGATATTTATCTCAACATCGAAGAGGGGCAGAAGTATTATATTAAGGATGTCAACTTTGTGGGCAATTCACAATATCCATCGGAGTATTTGGAACGAGTGCTCGGAATAAAATCCGGAGATGTGTACAATCAGAGACGATTGGCTAAGCGTCTCAATGAAGATGAAGATGCTGTGGGGAACCTGTACTATAACAATGGCTATATTTTTGCGTGGGTCGATCCCGTGGAAACAAATGTAGTGGGGGATTCTGTTTCGCTTGATATTCGTATAGCGGAGGGGAAGCAGGCCAATATCAATAAGGTGATCATCAAAGGAAATACTGTCGTGTACGAAGACGTAGTACGCCGAGAGCTTTACACAAAGCCCGGCCAGCTCTTTAGTCGCGAGGATATCATTAACTCTATTCGTCTCATCAATCAGCTTGGGCACTTCGATGCCGAAAAATCTATTCCCCGTCCGATTCCCAATCCCGAAACAGGAACAGTGGATATAGAGTATGATTTGGTGCCGCGTAGCAGTGACCAATTGGAGCTTTCTGTCGGTTGGAGTCAGTCCGGACTTCTGTTCCGAGGAGCCATTAAGTTCACGAACTTCTCTGTCGGCAACCTGCTCCATCCCTCGATGTATAAGAAAGGGATCATTCCGCAAGGGGATGGGCAAACACTATCACTGAGTGCTCAGACCAATGGAAAGTACTATCAGCAGTATAGTGTCACATTTATGGATCCATGGTTTGGGGGCAAGCGGCCGGATATGTTCAGCTTCAGTGCATTCTATTCCAAGACTACGGCCATTGACTCCAAATTCTACAATAGCAATGCCGGCAACTACTATAATGCCTACTATAATAGCTACTACAACAACTATAATAGTTATTACAACGGTATGTCGAACTATACCGGCGACCTCTATACTCAGGCTAGCGATCCGGATCGTTCGCTTCAGATGTTAGGTACTTCGATCGGTTACGGTAAGCGTTTGACTTGGCCGGACAATTGGTTCCAGATTTATACTTCTCTGAACTACACCTACTATAGACTGCGAAATTGGAGCTACAATACTTTCCAAAATTTCCATCATGGCTCGGCTAATGATCTCAACTTGGAGCTGCGTCTCTCTCGTACTTCCATCGATAATCCTATTTATACCAGAAGCGGATCGGATTTCATGGTTTCCGTTGCTGCTACTCTTCCTTATTCTTTGTGGGACAATCATGACTATGCCAGCCAGAATCTCAGCGTAAGCGATCGTTACAGATATATCGAGTATCACAAGTGGAAGTTTAGAGGACGAGTTTTTACTCCATTGCTCAATCCTGCTACGCATAAATATACGCCGGTGCTCATGAGTCGAGTGGAAGGAGCAGTTCTTGGTTCGTATAATTCCAATAAGAAATCTCCTTTCGGTACTTTCTATATGGGAGGTGATGGCATGTCCAGCTATTATGGTGGCTACATGAATGAGACTATAGGTTTGCGTGGTTATAAGAACGGATCTATTGCCGGTAATAACTACGACTATGCATATGCTTATATGCGCCTTACGATGGAACTACGTTTCCCGATTCTGTTTGAAAACTCATTCAATGCGTGGCTCTTAGCTTTTGCCGAAGCAGGCAATGCGTGGCGCAGTATCGACAATTATAATCCCTTTAACCTGAAGCGATCGGCCGGTGTAGGATTGCGTGTAACGTTACCGATGGTTGGAATGCTCGGTATCGATTGGGGATATGGCTTTGACCGTCCTGACAATTCTCTACAGCGAGGAGGAAGCAATGTCCACTTTGTGCTCGGACAGGAGTTCTGATCGGTTAAACTCCGTTTGAGAGGTATGTCTAATAAAATAGTTACTAACAAATAAACATGAATGGCGATATGAAACGGTTTTTGATTTTGATCGGCTTTGCACTGGCGATAGCTTTCTCCGGTTTTTCCCAGAAGTTTGCTTTGGTAGATATGGAATATATCCTCAAGAATATTCCTGACTATGAGATGATGAACGAACAGCTGGAACAGGTGTCCAAGAAATGGCAAAATGAAATCGAAGCTCTCGAAAATGAAGCCCAATCTATGTATAAGAAGTATCAGAGCGATCTCGTATTCTTGTCTGCCGCTCAGAAGAAAGCCCAAGAAGAGGCTATCGTAAAGAAAGAGCAGCAAGCATCCGAGCTCAAGCGGAAGTATTTCGGTCCGGAGGGGGAGCTGTATAAGAAACGCTCCGATCTGATGAAGCCTATTCAGGATGAGATTTGGAATGCTATCAAAGAGATTGCCAAGCGTAACAACTATCAGATGGTGCTTGATAGAGGTACGTCCGGAATTATCTTTGCCAGTCCGTCTATTGACATTAGCGACCTTGTACTGAGCAAGATGGGCTTTAGCAAGTAAAGAATATTACTAACGAATAAATAAACAACACGAAATGAAGAAATTTTTTCTCATGCTTCTGATGGCTCTTCCTTTGAGCCTCTTGGCACAAAAGGTGGCAGTGGTAAACACTGAGGAGATCATTTCCAAAATGCCGGAACAAGTAGCTGCTACCAAACAGCTCAACGAATTGGCCGAAAAGTATCGCCTTGATCTCAAGAGTATGGACGATGAGTTTGCCAAAAAGACAGAAGAATTTGTAAAGGAAAAAGACTCTCTACTGGAGAACATCCGCAATCGTCGTCAGCAGGAACTTCAGGATATTCAAACTCGTTATCAGCAGTCATATCAAACGATGCAGGAGGATTTGCAAAAGCGCCAACAACAGCTTTTTGCTCCTATCCAACAAAAGGTGGCTGATGCCATCAAGAAAGTGGGTGACGAAGAAAACTGTGCCTACATCATGGAGGCCGGTATGATGCTTTACACCGGTGCTACTGCTATTGACTTGACCGCAAAGGTAAAAGCGAAACTCGGAATCAAGTAATCACAGGCTTAGAGATATTTGAGAGTGTGCCAAATCGCGATCGTGCGATTGAGGCACACTTTCTTTTTTATGTATAAGCATAAAGGTATACCCGACTCTTTTACGAAAGATTTTGCCGGTAACCTCTTCTTAATAGATGAGGTGGACTCTTTGTGTTCCTTTTTCAGTCTTATTGCATGTTTATCTATCTCTCTTTTGGCTTCAAAAAGATACGAGTACCTATCTGTAGGTATATTTATCCTTGTTTTTCTTGTTTTATTGAGTGGTAGTACCTATTTTTGTGATGAGAGTCGGACTCTCGTCATGTCGATTAAAAAAGAAAACAGAAATGAATAAAAGTATTAAAGGCACAAAGACAGAAAAGCATTTGCTCATGGCATTTGCCGGAGAATCGCAAGCTCGGTCGCGCTATACTTTCTTTGCAAGTGTTGCCAAGAAAGAGGGTTATGAACAGATTGCCGGAGTTTTCATGGAAACCGCTGAGCAGGAAAAAGAGCATGCCAAAAGGTTTTTCTCTTTCTTGGAAGGCGGCATGCTTGAGATAACGGCTTCTTTTCCTGCAGGAATAATCGGTTCCACGGCTGAGAACTTGCGCGCGGCGGCTGCCGGTGAAAATGAAGAGTGGACAGATCTCTATCCGGCTTTTGCTGAAACAGCCGAAGAAGAGGGATTTAAGGAGATTGCAGCCGTATTTCGTCAGATAGCAAAGGTGGAAGCCGAGCATGAACGTCGCTATCTGGCTCTTTTGGCTCATGTGGAAGATGGATCGGTCTTCGAGCGAACGGAAGAAATCGCATGGCAATGTCGCAATTGCGGCTATGTCATTACTTCCAAGAAAGCTCCGAAGCTATGTCCCGCTTGCGCTCATCCGCAGGCTTACTTCGAGCCAATGAAAACGAATTACTGAGGATCATTCATATAGAAACGAAGTAATTATCTGATCTCATGTTTTTGAAGGAGGCACCGCTCGGGAGAGTCGTGCCTCTTTTTTGCTCTGTTATTCCCTGCGAAAAGCGTGTGCGTCATTTTGTTTTTGTCGAACCAAGTATAGAGACCGGTCCTGTAAAGTGGGACTCTCACGGTTTTTCCGGATATACAGCCGGATCGAAAAGTGCTAATCCGATGAAAAAACCGTACTTTTGGCCGAAATTACTTAATAACCAAACAAGTAACCTAAGATACTTATGGAATTGAAAAGATTTTTATCACTTGGTCTTCTGCTTGTGGGATTCATTCCGATGAAGCTTTCTGCCCAACAGGCTCAGCCACTCCCTACAGATCCGGCTGTTCGTGTCGGTAAGTTGGACAACGGATTGACTTATTTCATCCGTCACAACGAGAACCCGAAAGATCGTGCGGATTTCTTTATCGCACAAAAGGTAGGTTCTATTCTTGAAGAAGATAGCCAGTCCGGTTTGGCTCACTTCTTGGAACACATGGCTTTCAACGGTACGAAGAACTTCCCCGGCAAGAACTTGATCAACTATCTCGAAACGATCGGTGTACGTTTCGGTCAGAACCTGAACGCTTCTACCGGATTCGACAAGACGGAATATACGATAATGGATGTGCCGACTACACGTCAGGGAATCATCGACTCCTGCTTGCTTATCCTGCATGATTGGAGTAACAATATTACCCTCGACGGGCATGAGATCGACGAGGAGCGCGGTGTGATCCAGGAAGAGTGGCGTGCTCGTCGCGATGCCAACCTTCGTATGTTCGAGGCTATACTTGCCAAGGCTATGCCGGGCAATAAATATGCAGAACGCATGCCCATCGGTCTGATGGACGTCGTGCTCAACTTCAAGCATGATGAGCTGCGCAACTATTATAAGAAATGGTATCGTCCCGACCTGCAAGGTCTGGTGATCGTGGGAGATATCGATGTGGACTATGTGGAGAACAAGATCAAAGAACTCTTCAAGGACGTTCCTGCTCCCGTGAATCCGGCAGAGCGTATCTATACGCCGGTACAGGACAACGATGAGCCTATCGTAGCCATTGCTACCGATGCTGAGGCTACTACCACGCAGCTCTCCATCAGCTTCAAGAGCGACCCCACTCCTCAAGAGGTGCGAGGATCGATATTCGGACTTGTGGAAGACTATATGAAACAGGTGATCACTACAGCCGTGAACGAGCGTCTGTCCGAGATTACTCACAAGCCTAACGCTCCTTTCCTCAGTGCCGGAGCTTTCTTCTCTAACTTCATGTACATCACCCAGACTAAGGACGCATTCAATTTTGTTGCCACGGTTCGTGAGGGTGAGGCGGAGAAAGCGATGAACGCATTGGTGGCAGAGATAGAAAGCCTCCGTCAGTTCGGTATCACCAAAGGCGAATACGATCGTGCACGCACGAATGTGCTCAAGCGATACGAGAATCAATACAACGAAAGAGACAAGCGTAAGAACAATGCTTATGCCAATGAATACTCCACCTACTTCACCGATGGTGGCTATATCCCGGGTATTGAGGTGGAATATCAGACGGTGAATGCTTTTGCTCCTCAGGTTCCTCTGGAGGCATTCAATCAGGCTATTGCCCAAATGATCGATCCGGTGAAGAATGCTGTCGTTACCCTCACCGGTCCTTCAAAGGCTGAAGCCAAGATTCCGAGCGAAGCAGACTTCCTCGCTGCTTTCAAAGCTGCTCGTCAGCAGAAAGTAGAAGCCAAGAAAGACGAAGTCTCCGACCAAAAATTGATGGAGAAAGCTCCTAAGGCCGGAAAGATCGTTTCCGAGAAGAAAGATCAGAAGTTCGGTACCACAGAACTTACCCTTAGCAATGGCATCAAAGTATACCTCAAGAAGACCGATTTCAAATCAAACGAAATCTTGATGAGTGCTCTCAGCCCGGGTGGTATCCTCTCCGGAAAGAATGCTCCCAACCAATCTGTGATGAATTCGTTCATGAACGTGGGTGGCTTGGGCAACTTCGATGCTATCCAGCTGGATAAGGTGCTGACAGGTCGCTCTGCTTCCGTATCTCCCTCTTTGTCTCTGCTCAGCGAAGGTCTTTCGGGCAAAACGACTGTAGAGGATATGGAAACTTTCTTCCAGTTGATCTATCTCCAAATGACTGCTAACCGCAAGGATCCCGAAGCGTTCAAGGCTACACAGGAGAAGTTGTACAATAACTTGAAAAATCAGGAAGCCAACCCGATGGCTGCGCTTATGGACTCTATCCGTCATACCATGTACGGCGATAATCCGATGATGAAACCCATGAAAGCTGCTGACGTGGAGAAAGTAAATTACGATCAGGTAATGGCTTTCTACAATGAGCGATTCGCTGATGCCGGCGACTTTATGTTCTTCTTTATCGGTAATCTGGATGAAGCCAAGATGAAGCCATTGATCGAAACCTATCTTGCTTCATTGCCCAACCTCAAGCGTGGCGATAAGATGAATAAGGCTCAGGTGCCGGCTGCCCGTTCGGGAAAGATCGATTGCAAGTTCGAGAAGGAAATGGATACTCCTTCGACTACTATATTCGATGTCGTGTCCGGAAATGTGGAATATACACTCAAGAACAGTCTCCTGCTGGAAGTCTTCTCAGCCGTAATGGATCAGGTGTACACGGCTACCGTTCGCGAGAAGGAAGGCGGTGCATACAGTGTGGCTGCATTCGGCGGTCTCGAGCAATATCCTCAGCCCAAGGCTCTGATGCAGATCTATTTCCCCACGGATCCTGCTCGTGCCGAGGAAATGAATGCTATCGTGTTTGCTGAGTTGGAGAAGCTTGCCAAGGAGGGCCCCAATGTGGAATACTTCAAGAAGACTATCGAAAACCTGAATAAGCAGCACAAAGAAAGTCTGCGTGAGAATCGTTTCTGGCTCGAAGCCATGAAGGCGTCTTTCTTCGAAGGAAATGACTTCATCACAGACTACGAATCCGTACTGAACGGTCTTACTCCTGCTGAATTGCAAAAGTTTGCGGCAGACCTCTTGAAGCAGCAGAATCGGGTTGTTGTCATGATGGCTCCTGTTGCAAAGGCTCAATAGACAAGCATAAATAATACCCCTGAAGATAGGGGCGACTGAAAAGCAGAGGGCGCATTGGTAAGATGCGCCCTCTTTGTGTTTTTTTCTTTTCTGAGACCTTTCGGCAATAAGCAGGCATTTTATCCATTCATTTTACAGTGTGTCGGCCGATTGTTTTGTGTGTTTATGGTATGATCAATGACACAAAACGATGGTACGACAAGGAAAATCATCCGACGAGAAGAGGTCTCATTCAGGGACGTCATGTCAACGAATCGATACGGGAAAGCACGGAATGTATTTTTGACCCAAGTCGATATGCTTACATGAGAGGATACTATGGTCTCACATGAGAGGATACTATGGTCTCACATGAGAGGATACTATGGTCTCACATGAGAGGATACTATGGTCTCATATGAGAGGATACTATGGTCTCATATGAGAGGATACTATGGTCTCACATGAGAGGATACTATGGTCTCACATGAGAGGATACTATGGTCTCATACGAGAGGATACTATGGTCTCCTGTGAGAGGATACTATGGTCTCACATGAGAGGATACTATGGTCTCGCATGAGAGGATACTATGGTCTATTGATGGAAGATGCTATCTGCTCTGTGTCGGATGGCAGGTTCGGGGAGTGGGAGATTCCGTGCGAGCTGTAAAACCGATAGATGAGACTGTCGCACGGCATTTTCCGGGAGATTTCATTGTCAATTGACTGATTTTTCAGTGTCTGTACAGATATAAAGAGACCTTTGCACGCCAATTGTCGTGCAAAGGTCTTCTTTAATTTATACAGAACGCCGGAGATAATTATGTCCTCATCCGTAGGATAAGGCATAACCACCCTTGAGGAGCTCGTGCAAGTAGCTCCGCAAGGGGGATTTACAACTACTTTCACTCCTTACTGCCACCCTTTTCCCTCCACCTCCTTATTTTTCAAAGGTCTCTATAGACCGATAATCAGAGTCTCGCCACAAAGAGACTGTAAAGACAAAAGCCTATCCATGTATGCCCTATCGGCAAAGCATGAACAGGCTTTTTTGTGGTCAATCCTCGGCCACCGTTATATGAGATTTATATTCACAGCTTTTATCTACCCGCCAAAAAGATATATTTTTGCCGGTGAAATAACTCTCTCCCCCTTCTTATCCTTTTCAGCTATGCGTTGGTTCATACTTTGTCTCCGCAAATATGTAGACTTCAAGGGCCGTGCCCGTCGCAAAGAGTTCTGGCTCTTCACCCTGTTTTATCTCATTGCCTTGGTTATACCGCCTGCAGTAATCATCCCTATTGCTGTCATTTATCGCCATACCATCGATATAGCTCTTTGTATAAGGATATGTGTAGTCGTGGAAATACTGGTAATTTTTTCTCTGTTGCTACCGGCTTATGCCGTAACGGTCAGGCGTCTGCATGATACGAATAGAAGCGGCCTATGGGTTATTGCGTCGATTGTCCCGAGGGTTTTAGCAGAAGGTTTAGGTGTAATTTTCGGTCAGAAATGGCTCATTCAGATTGCCGAAGGAGAGTTTCCGACCTTGTTATTGATCAATATGTTCCTTCTCCTTATCGATCTGTGTGTCTCCATCCTTATTTTGGTCATGATGTGTGAAAGAGGTACAGAAGGCGAAAATCGCTTCGGTCCCGATCCGCTATCGGATGGCAGAGAAGTGCTTATGGAGTCTGAGCCGGGGAAATAGGCCTGTCCCCAGTGCAAGAGTATGACGTTGAAGCTCTTGCAAAGAACAGCCGATACACTCGGCTGCCTCATAATACCACTCCCGAATATCCGTGATGTTCTCATCAGTTTCCAGCAGAGCGATACCGGATTCATAAGACAGACGGAGTGCTTCGGGACTGAACCGACAACCGAAGCTCAGAAAC
Organism: Porphyromonas gingivalis ATCC 33277; assembly: GCF_000010505.1. GTDB lineage: Bacteria > Bacteroidota > Bacteroidia > Bacteroidales > Porphyromonadaceae > Porphyromonas > Porphyromonas gingivalis. The sequence goes on from NC_010729.1 coordinate 337,266, forward strand.
AGACCTGCTCGAATAAGCTGCCGGGCTTGTTCTTCACTACCCCGAAAACCATGAACGATCCACGGCTGTGAAGGCTTTACCTGTTTCTTGATCGCCAAAAGATCATCCCATGCTCGTACTATGTGCAGTAGCACCGGCATGCCAAACTCTTCGCTCAGATCGATTTGATCGAGGAAAGCTTTTCGTTGCTTTTCATACGGTGTACTGCACACCTTATCCAGCCCACATTCTCCCAGAGCAACAACCTCGTCGCGATTCAATCCTTCACGGACAGCAAGCAACTCTCCGCTATAATTTTCAGGTACACTCCACGGATGAATGCCGACGGAGCAAAAAGTATTCGGAGATATGGTTTCATTCGGTCGTAGATTCCGAACTCGAATGATCTCGCTATCGTTGCGAGCTGCAGAATGAGTATGAATGTCGAGAAATACCATATAAGAGGAATTAAGTGAAGAAAACTTCTTACGGAACGGGGTCATAGCCACTTCCACCCCACGGGTGACAGCGGAGAATACGCTTGATGCTCAGCAATAGTCCTTTGCCCGGGCCATATTTACGTAAGGCTTCGATGGCATAGGACGAACATGAGGGGGTAAACCGGCATGAAGGCGGTGTAAGCGGCGATATAAACCGCTTGTAGAAGAAAATGGGGAGCAGTAAGAGTTGCACGAGAAAAGCCTTGATCAGTCGCATCGTATTTACTCGTTTTTCAAAGCCGATGAAGGTACATTTCCGGCAATTCTGATCAGACTCTTTTGCATCGCTCTCTCCACTGTACGAAAGTCAGGAAGTTCATCCGATACTACCATAAATGCAATAGTAGCATAGATCTGTCTCTCTTGGAGGACATCGTTCAGAAGGTGTTTGTTGAGCCGATAAGCCTCCCTGACCAAACGCTTGACCCTATTGCGCTTCACGGCTCGCCTAAACCTTTTCTTTGCTACGCTTACCAGCATGGAGGAATATGCAGCCCGATGCTCCGATCCCAGACGGTAGACTACGCGTAGAGGATAAACGACAAACGCCTTGCCTTCGCCAAAGACCGTATTGATTTCATCGCGAAGATAGAGGCGTTCGCTTTTGGATAGGCCGAATGTAGCCGGAGAGGTCATTTCCCGTTGAGGTAATCCTCCAATGCCATAGCCATAGAAGGATATTGCTCGGTCGGCGCAGACAGATCGAGCCGCAGACCTGCTTCTTCGACGGCCTTGGCTGTCGTGGGACCGAAAGCTCCGATCTTGGTCTTACCCTGCTCGAATTTGGGGAAGTTTTTCAGCAAGGCCGTAATACCCGAAGGGCTGAAAAATAATATCATATCATGGTCCAATGCCTCATCCGGTCCGAAATCATTGCTGACCGTACGATACATAATGGCCGGACTGAAACTTACCTTTTTAGCCGTAAGCATATCCAGCAAATCATGCTTATGCTCTTCTGCCAAGGGGACGAAGTAGGTTTCTTTGTTATGTTTGCTGATAACCGTCAGGAGATCTTCCAGTTTGCCCGTCGCTCCGAAAAAAATCTTCCGTTTGCGATAAACGATATGCTTCTGCAGGTACACTGCTACCGATTCACTTACGCAGAAGTACTTCATCGTCTCAGGTACGGTGACTCTCAATTCTTCGCACAAACTGAAAAAATGGTCGATAGCTGTACGTGCAGTGAAGATGATGGCCGAATGGTCCAGAATATTCACTTTCTGATTGCGAAATTCTCTCGCACTGACGGACTCTACTTGGATGAAAGGACGAAACACGACCTCACAGCCATGTTTCTGAGCAATATCGTAATAAGGCGACCTACCCGCTACGGGTTGTGGCTGTGAAATGAGTATCTTCTTTACTTTTACTGCCATAGAGCCATTATCTCTTTATTGTTTACCGACCACTCCAATAAGGCAATCAAGTAAACCAACGGTAAAATTTCGTGGGCACAAAGGTACAAAGAAAGGTGGAAAAAACCTACTTCCCTGATCGAGAAGAATCGTATCGTTTTAGCGATAAGCACTAATCTCCACAGCACGAAAATAGCTGGTAACAAGTAGCTTAGCCAATATAATTGTGGCATATAAAGATAGATGACCGCAACGGGAAAAAGGAGCATCCCCCACATCCATTCGAGCAACGCATAACCCCCTCTCCAGATCATCTTAGTCTCACGATCGGCAAAGAAATAGCACCACAAGGCATAAAACATCCTCCACAGCCAAAAGACAAAACAGAACAGGAAGAAGAGCAAAGCCAAGAAAAAAAGGCTTTCCCACAAATCGAAATCGGTGAGTTGCCCCTTGTCGTCCAATATGAGGAAACAACAGATCGAGAGCAACAATGTGCTTTGGATTCGGCCAATAAAGACAAAAAGCCGATAACTGATATACCGTGGCATACGGGCCAGAAAGACTCGCTCCTGACCATACAAAACGGCATTGGACAAGCGGAGGAAAAAGTGTGGAATACGGGTTGCGACCAAACCGAGGGCACTGAATAGCAAGAGTATCAGGCTGATCAATACGTCGTATATGATCTGTCCGGTCCAAAAAGGTAGTCCTGTCATCGCCTTTTCCTCATTGATTATTCTTCGACTCAGCAGCCACTCCCTGCCGGTCAGGATTTGCCCGAAGCGTCGTTGCGATTGTTCTTCTTCCGAATCAGCTCTCCTATAAGGCCGGCACCTACGGCCCCGATAGCGATCCAGAGAGCCTCCATCTTGCTACTCAAAAGGCCTGCCCAAATCAGGATGAGACCAATGAAAAAGACAAGCAATCCAAAGATCAAGGATGCAATCGTGTGCGCCAGTATTTTACGTCTTTTGTTCCTGTCCATCTGTTTTTCCGATTTATCCTGTCTCAATGATACTAAAATTCGGAAGTGAAGTGGAAACGTATATCGGGGAAATCCTGCTGCGCCATATTCAGCACATAGCCGGAGTCGGCCAAATATACATCTCTCCCGGCAATATCTTTTGCCATATACTGCGCTTTTCGCTTCTTGAATGCCTCCAAAGCCTCCGGCTTGTCACTGTCTATCCAGCAGGCTTTGTACAGGCTGATCGGTTCCCAACGACACTGCGCTCCGTATTCATGCAGCAGACGGTATTGGATCACTTCGAACTGTAGCTGCCCCACGGTCCCGATAATCTTGCGCCCGTTGAACTGATTGGTGAATAGCTGTGCCACCCCTTCGCCCATGAGCTGGTCGATCCCTTTGGCCAGTTGCTTGGCTTTCATCGGATCCTGATTTTCAATGTACTTGAATAGCTCCGGCGAGAAGCTTGGCAAACCGCGGAAATGAAGCTCTTCGCCGGCTGTCAGCGTATCTCCAATCTGAAAATTGCCGGTATCGGGCAGACCGATAATATCACCGGCATAGGCTTCATCCACCGTCTCCTTGCGCTGCGCCATAAAAGCCGTAGGACTGCTGAATCGGAACTGTTTGCCGAGGCGGATATGCTTGTAGTTCGTATTTCGTTCGAACCGACCGGAACAAATCTTGACGAAAGCAATACAGCTGCGATGGTTGGGATCCATGTTGGCATGTATCTTGAAAACAAAACCCGTAAATTCCTCCTCGTGCGGATCCACTTTCCTCTCCACTGCAGCCACCGGCTGGGGAGAAGGGGCAATCTCGACGAAGCAGTTCAGCAGCTCCTGCACACCGAAGTTGTTGAGTGCCGAACCGAAAAACACCGGAGCAAGCTGTCCGGCCAGATATTCCTCTTTGTCGAAAGGCTGATAAACACCATCGATCAATTCGATGTCCGCACGCAACTTCTCAGCTTGAGTGTCTCCGATGTATTGTTCCAATTCGGGCGAACTCAGATCCTTGAAAGCCACGCTCTCCGTGATACGCTGCTTGTCCGGGGTAAAGAGATTCAGCTCCTCCTCGTATATGTTGTACACGCCTTTGAATCGGGCACCCATATCGATAGGCCAGGAGAGTGGCCGCACACGGATCTGAAGCTCTTCCTCCACCTCGTCCAGCAGATCGAAGGGATCCTGTCCCTCACGGTCCAGCTTATTGATGAAGACGATAACGGGAGTCTTGCGCATACGACAAACTTCCATCAGCTTGCGCGTCTGCGTCTCGACCCCCTTGGCGCAGTCGATGACGATGATCACACTGTCCACAGCAGTAAGCGTGCGGAATGTATCTTCTGCAAAATCTTGGTGACCGGGAGTGTCGAGGATGTTGATTTTATAGTCCTTGTAGTTGAATCCCATGACGGACGTTGCCACCGATATACCACGCTGACGCTCTATCTCCATCCAGTCGCTGGTAGCCGTTTTCTTTATCTTGTTGCTTTTGACCGCTCCTGCCACATGAATGGCACCTCCGAAGAGCAAGAGTTTTTCCGTCAGAGTCGTTTTCCCCGCATCCGGATGACTGATAATGGCGAAGGTCCGCCGAGTGTTGATTTCTTCCGTGTAAGCACTCATATTCTGCTGATTCTATTTAGGTCGCAAAGGTAGTCAAACTTGTCCGTAGGGCAGGAAACGGCCTTTTTTATTCTCTCGCAAGGAACATTTAGGATTCCTTTGCAAGGAGCCTTTTACTCCATTTGCATGCCGATAGAAACTTGCTTTCAGCAAGCATTTATATACACGGATAGAGACTACGGTTCCTTTGTAAAGCCCTTTGACGAATGATTAAATGACAATGAATAACTACACTCAGCTCCTATATTGAGACCATCCCTGAATCCATCGCAGCGATGCACTTGATACCGGAATAGGCAAAACAAATGCCGGCAGATAGGTATTATACTACAGACTGCAAAGGGATATATTTGCAGCTGTAACTTTTTTTTCAACAGAACCAATTATAAAGAGATCGGAGCGCGAGATGGTAAGAAATCCGGAAGAAGTACTCGAACAGACCTACAGCATGGCTGCAGGCAAATATGCCAAGACATGGTATCAGATATTTTGGTTGGGCATCATGGCCGGAGCATACATTGCTATCGGAGGCTTTTTGTCCCTGTTGGTAGGTAAAGGTTTTCCCGAGATGGCAGAAGCCAATCCGGGGTTGGCCAAACTGCTGAGTGGGGCGATGTTCCCCGTCGGCTTGATTCTTGTGGTGCTCACCGGAGCCGAGTTATTCACCAGCAATAATGCCGTACTGATTCCTGCCGCCGTCAAAAGTCGCATCCCGCGCCTCTTCCCACTCAAGCTCTGGTCGGTGGTCTATGTGGCCAACTTTATCGGTGCTTTCCTTTTTACCTATTTCCTTGTCCATTTGGCCGGCTTCACCGATGCGGATCCTTGGCATAGTGCCATCGTCCATCTGTCGGAAGACAAAACCTCCCTGCCTTTTCACGTAGCATTTCTTAGGGGAATCGGTGCCAACTGGTTGGTTTGTCTGGCCGTCTGGCTGGGACTTTCGGCTCATGACTTTACGGGCAAAATGTTCGGTATCTGGTGGCCGGTGATGGCATTCGTGGCTATGGGATTCGAACACTCCATTGCCAATATGTTCTATATTCCACTCGGCATACTGCAAGGGGCCTCCGTCAGCTGGGGCAGCTTCGTGATCGACAATCTGCTGCCCGTCACCATCGGAAATATCGTCGGCGGTGCACTCTTTGTCGGCTTCTTCCACGTCCATATATTCGATAGAGGAGGAAAGTAGAAAAAAGGCTTTGCTCCAAGTGGCATATCAGACACCATCTTGCCTGATGTTTCAAGAGAGAATTGGCTGAAAAAAAGCTGACGGCTTACCGGAGCTATTCTCCACCGATACGAAAACGAATCGCTCCGGACTCATCGATCAGCAGGAGTTCTAATTCGGCCGATGGTACCGATGGGCGGCAAGTTTCCCAAGATCGTTCGGCAATCTTTCGTAGCAGTCGATCGCTGTCCTCCGCACTCGGCATAGTCCATAGCTCACGAGCCAAATTCAGGCTGTCTATTATGGCATGGATGTCTTCCGAACAACCTGCCTGACGAGCCAGTTCGTGCAGGAAATCCCGATTCATCACTACCTTTTTACTGTGCGTATCCAGATAGCCTTCGGCGAGTTTCACTGCTTTGCCGAGCATGATTCCTACCGTTACCGAACGGACGGAAGGGAAGGAAGCTACACAACTGAGTGATTCGCCGACGAAATTGCCATACTGCACAAAGGCCTGTGGAATGAGTGCCGGATAGGCTCCTTTTACATAACGCTCACTCTTGGCTCCCGAATTGAGGACGATATGATCGGCTCCCAAGGCGGTGGCAATACCCACTTGCTTGCGGATGGCACCAACGAATGCTTCGGCCGAAAAAGGTTTCACTACTCCCGATGTTCCGATAATAGAGATGCCGTCCCGTATGCCGAGTCGGGGATTGAATGTCTGGGTGGCAGCCTTTCGGCCTTCGGGTACGCTAATCGTAATATCCACACCTCCCTGCGCATAGAGTCGGCGTACCTCTGCTGTCATCATTCGTCGTGGTACGAGGTTGATAGCCGGGCCTCCGACCTCCAGACCGAGGCCGGGGAGCGTCACTACCCCCACCCCTTCACCCTGCAGGAAGCGGACTTCCTCATGTTCGGGATTGAGCCTGATCGTAGCGCATACCGCCATGCCATTGGTCACATCCGGATCATCACCTGCATCTTTCAGGACTGCGGATACGACAGCATCTTCTTCCTCTCGAATTTCCGCTATGGGCAGACTGACTATTTCGCCCGAAGGCAATTCTACGGGAGCTTCGGCAAGAGAGCCAAGCCCCATCAATCGGTACATGGCTGCTACTACTGCAGCGGTAGCTGTGGTGCCAGTAGTGAATCCGCTTCGGAGTGAAAAGAATCCCGGCACGAGGCGTTCTACCGCCCGTCTCAAACCGACAGGCCCGCCTACGGGAATGAATGAAGGAGGCAAAGGGGGACGTACGACGGCATATATACGGATGCCCATCCGTCGGGCAGCTTCTATCTTTTCTCGGAAGTAACCGCTCTCTCCGCTTTCTTTTGTGATAATGGCATCGGGGCGAACGGCTTGCATCAGCTCCTCGTCCGCATGCGGTTCGAAGAAAACGATGCGCTCCGCAGGAAAGCCGTTCTTCTCTGCCAAAGCAACCGATTCGTCTCGCTTCAATATGCGGCAAAAGGTGGTGCGCTCTTTCCAGAAAGCAGCCAGCTTGGGGATTGTATTCACTCCTGTGAGCATCAGCAGACGCTGCACGCCATCGCCAAGCATCCGCTCGGCAGCCGTATCGTAGTTTGCACACCAGACGATACCTTCTTCGCGTGGAGGGTATTGTCTCTCGTATCTTACTACGGGGATACCTGTTTGTTCAGTGGCTTCTGCCACTGAAGTGTGCAATTCTTCGGCGAAAGGATGAGCGGCGTCCACGATCAGTCGGATCTCTTCTTTCCGACAAAACGAAACCATGTCGGCAACCGTCATGGCTCCTGTCAGACGATGGCCGTGGCTGCACCGGATCTCTTGCAGATTGCCTTTGGTGGAGTAGAAAAACGGACTTCCCGCTTCATCCAGCACGCGAGCTGCTGCACGGCCTTCCGTAGTACCGCCGAAGAGTAGGATCATGTGCGGAAGAGGTGTTTGAATTCGTCGGCATACAACCGCGACAGCCCTTCTCGATTGTCTATGGCTTCTCCCACGACTATCGTCGTTGTCAGGGTCAGGTTGTTCCCTTTTACGATTTCTGCCAAATGCCGGAGCGTACCTCGGAAGATTTTTTCATCCGGCCAGGTCAGTCGATAGCAGGCCGCTACAGGCGTGTCGGGAGAGTAGTGCATCATCAGTTCGCGCTGTACATCGTCCACGATGCCGGCACTAAGGAAGATACACATGGTGCTTTGGGACTGTGCCAGCAGATGGAGCTTCTCTTTCTCCGGCATGGGAGTGCGCCCTTCGCCACGGGTGAGGATAATGGTTTGTGTACGTTCGGGAATGGTAAACTGTGAGCGCAGAGCTGCGGCCGCAGCTTGAAACGAGGAGATACCCGGCGTGATATGATAGCGCATGCCGTAGTGGTCGAAGAGTGCCATTTGCTCTTGGATAGCACCGTAGATGCAGGGATCGCCCGTATGCAGGCGTACCACTAATTTGCCTCGGCGGTAAAAGTCCGACATGATCTCGAACTGTTCTTGCAGATTCATCGCAGCCGAACTTCTGACCGTGGCACCGGCTTTGGCACAAGCAGTCAGTTCGCGAGGGACAAGGCTGCCGGCATAGAGAATCAGATCGGCCTTTTCCAAGAACTGTCTGCCTCGCACCGATACCAGATCGGGATCGCCCGGACCCGCTCCCACTATTTCGATATGGCCGGCACGGGTGGAGTCGGCTGTCTGTGCCACGGCAAAGGTAAAATCGTTACCCTCCGATAGCTGCCCTTTCTGCTTCTCTATCACAAGACTTCCCATATCCGCTGCTTTCCGCGCCGAGGCTTCGGCTACTCCGTAGCAACCCGTAACGGCAAATACCTTTTCCGAGGGGTTGGCTACTCCCACCGGCTGTAGGTCTTGTCCCGTATATATATGTAGCGGTATCCCTCCGAGACGATGTACGAGATCGGCCACAAGCGGCTCTTCGGTTTTGATGTCGATGGTGGCTATCCGGCCGATGGCTTCGGGGGCATACCCCAATCGCCGTATTTCAGAGAAGATGTGCTTCGCAATACCTTCGGGGGCGCATAGCCTGCGACAACCTATTCCGATCGTAAGAACGGGAGGATAGTAGCAGATCATCGGCAACCGGCTCTCCAAGTGCCGGGCAGAAACAACCAAAAGGAGGTCGAACTCCGCCTGATCGACAGCATCGAATGAGTAGAAAAGGCGGACATGAGGCGGACAAGACCTTTCCAAAAAATCTTCTCCTCGCCCCGAAGTCTCCAATACCAATGCCGTACGTGCTCCCCCCACGAAGAGCGAAATGGGACGATTCATGTCGCCTGTATTGGAAACGGCTTTCCATCCATAGGTCGAAGCCAGCGTATCCAATGCCCAGAGTCCTGTTCGGTCGCTTTGGGTGGTGACCACCGGTTCGCCACCGATGGCAGAGGCGATCAGGCGTGTCAGATCGTTAGCTCCACCCACATGACCGCTCAGAACGGAAACCACGTACCTGCCCGTGCTGTCTACGTTCACTACGGCCGGATCATGATGTTTGTCCGCTACATAAGGCGCGATGCTCCTTATACAGATTCCCATGGCACCGATGAAAACCCAAGCATCGTATCGGGCAAAAGATTCGGCCATCAGCTCCGCAATGGAAGAGACGCAGGAAACATCCTCTGTGCAGTCGGTAAAACTCGTGCCGACGGCAAAAATCTCTTTCTCTCCCGATAGTTCGGATGCAATGGTCCACGCCAATGCCAGACCGGCAGCGGATACACAAATTATGGCAGTATGATTCGGTTTCGACATGATTGGGTAGTGTCTATTCTTTTTTTCTTGCTTGGAGTATGTCGATAGGATTGTTGCCGTCAGCCGTCAGTCGGATGGATGAGAGCAGCTCCATCCCACAGACTTCTATTCCGGTCAGGAAGAGGTGCCGACTCTCTTCCGATACGGAGTTGAATACCAGCAGGCCGCCCTTTGTCATAACGCTGTGCACCTTGGCAATCATTTCTACAAGACGGCCTCCGTGACCGCCGATAAAAACGGCATCGGGCGGAGCGAGGGAAGAAATATCCTCCTCCATAAAATCTCCGATCCGGTAGGCTATGCCGGGTGCACCGAAGCGGCGACTGTTCACAGCCATCAGTTCGGCCCCTTCGGGACGGATCTCAAACGCAGTGATATGCAAATGAGGAAAGTTCAATTTGGCTTCGATGGAAACGGATCCCGTACAAAAACCTATATCCCAAAAGGATGAGGCTCGGTGCAGTTCGAGACAACTGAGCGAAACGAGTCGGAACGGCATCTTCGTAATCATCTTCGTTCGCCCGTTGAGCGGCATGAAAGCACTTTCGGACAGTCCGAGCGGAGCACGACTGCAAACGAATGGCCGAGTAGCCGAGAGTATCACGCAGTTGGGGCGTTCGAAGTCGCGATCGGCTGCCTCCTGCAGGGAGAGCGTGTCCAAGCATTGCTCTTGGGGGTTTCCCATCCGAGTACCTACGGACATGGTATAGTCCTCATAGCCGTAATCGAGCATTCGCATTGCGATAGCGGAGGGGGTATGCTCGTGGTCGGTCAGAATGCCGATCTTCTCTGCCCGCTCGATCAGTGCCCGGTCGAACTCATGCCATGGCCTGCCCGTAAGCGATACGATACGCATATCGTGGTACGGCATGCAAAGAGCATGAGCAAGCATCTGCAAGCTGTTGAACGTGGGATAGACCGTAACCTCAGCATCGGGTAGCCGATTCATCACCGTATTGGCAAAGCCGAAGAAAAGCGGATCCCCCGAAGCGAAAACAACTATCTCCTCAAACTCCCGATAACGGGCAAATACATCATCCAGCGGTACTGTAATATCTATCCACTCGGCATCCGCAGGGAGTAGTCCGCGCACGATCTCATGATGCCGTTTACCTCCGCTGAATACCTTGCCGGAAGCAATAGCTGTCATAGCCGCAGGAGGGAAGAAAGGATGGGGGTCATCGCTCATCCCGAGTATGACGAATCGCTGTCGCCGTATCTGAGGAGAAGCTCCTCCGTAAGTAGCTTCACACATCGCGCCCCGGTCTGAGTTGTTCGGCATCGTTATAGCAGAGTATGGCATTGACCAGCGTGGCAGCCAGATTGCTGCCGCCTTTACGGCCTTCGACGATAATCTTCGGAATGGAGCGGAACGGCTTCACGGCATGTTTGGATTCCTGTACGTGGACGAATCCGACCGGTGCCGCAATGATCCCGGCCGGAGAGGCTTTGCCTCGACGGATCAGATCGGCCACTTCCTGTAAGGCTGTGGGTGCATTGCCGAAGGCGAAAAGAGCATCGGGGTGCTCCTCCACGGCCAGGCGTATGCCTGCCTGCGTTCGGGTGATGCCGTGACGAGCGGCCAGTTCTGCCACGCGCGGATCATGCAGATAGCATTTGGCCTCCACACCCAGACGCTCCTGTGCCCCCTTGCGAATACCGGAGGTAACCATGGTCACATCTGTGACAATCGTGCGCAGCCGTCCGGCTTCGATCATTTCATACAGAGAAGCCACCGCACCGGCATCCGTGTAGAGTATATTCTCCATATCGAAGTCCGCTGTGGTATGAATGGCATGGAGCAAAGCCCACTTGTGGTCTAAAGGCCAATCCTGACGGTGCAGCTCTTTCTCGATCGTGCGGAAACTCTTGATCATAATCTCCTGCCCGATACCTTTGGCTTCGATCTCTTCTTCGGGGTAGTAGCCGCGAGGGGTGATAAAGTGCCCTTCGTAGCAGTACGACTGCGAATTGCCTACGAGTACGACAGTGAACATATCCACCACTTCGGGATCGAATTCGCCGAGAGTCGTCACCGTCACCTGCTCCTCTTCCCGACCTGCCTGACGGACAAGTCCGACGGGCGTATCGGCCGAACGATACTGCATGAAGATCTCTACGAAACGATAGAGCTGCCAGTATCGGCCCTCGCTCTTAGGATTGTATATAGCTGTGACGAAGTCTGCGGAGGCTGCTGCCACTATGCGCTTTTCGATGATCGGCCAAGGGGTCATCAGATCGCTCAGCGAGATCAGGCAGAGGTCGTGACCGATGGGAGCACCCAGCAGCGAAGCCGCTTTCTGAAAAGCACTGATGCCGGGCAGCACTTCGATGTCCATCTCCACGCCTTTGGCTCGTTTCATTTCATATATAAGAGGAGCCATACCGTAGATGCCGGCATCGCCGGAGCTGATCACGCAGACCGTCTTGCCGCTGAGGGCATACCCGAATGCTTCCTCGGCACGCTGCCGCTCCTTCTTCATGCCGGTATCCACGCAGTGGGTATCCGGACGGAGATAAGGTTCGATAAAACGGAAATAGTATTTATAGCCGACGACTACGTCGGACCGGCCGATAGCCGATAGCACTGCAGGAGTAATATCCGATGCTCCTCCCGGACCGATGCCGGCTACGATGATTCGTGCTCGATTCATTTTGCTGAAAACAGATGAAGGTATTGGAAGAATGGAGATGGCGGGCGAATAGTGTTCGCCTGCGCTCCCCACAAAAGTAAAGAAATAAGACATGCAGCCATAACGCCCCGACATCGATCCGATCGCGCCAATGTCTATAGCCTGCTGTCATGGAAACACGAACCAAAAATGCGCCGATTGCGGCGCGTGTTTTCTGAAAAAATGGCGCGAGAATTGTTTCGTTGTGGCGTGAGAATTTTTCATTTCCCGAACCAGAAGCAAAAAATTTACGCGCCACGTTTTGAGGAGCGACGAACACAAAAATTCCGGCGCGTAAACCGATCCCGATATAAGCCGATGTGTCAATGCTCTTTGGTTTGAGTTCGGTATCGGAAGAGAGTAATAGTAGTATCGGATGAGGTAACGCTTCGGATCGTCGATGGGGTGCTGAAAGGATGAGATTCGGGGAAGGGCAAAAAAATTGCTCTATCGGATGACAGATTCCGGTTTGTTCTGCGTCTCGTAAATAAAGACCTTTGCAACGGAGGTCCTGTCCCGATTACTTAAGCATGGAAGTAGAAGCATTCGCCCATAGCGTAGCCCCTTTGGCCCCTCGACTCAAACGAGTGGCATATAGCATCCTCGACGACGAGGAAGCTGCGGCCGACGTGTCGCAAGAGGCTCTGATGCGTCTGTGGATCAACCGAGAGCGGCTGGGCGGATACGACAGCATCGAAGCAGTGGCTGTGACCACTGCTCGGCGAATAGCCTTGGATATGCTCCGCAAAGAAGGACGGATGGAACCGCTACAGGACGATCTGCCTTTCTCCGATCATGCCCCTACACCCCAAGGTGTACTGGAGCAATCCGAGACCATGCGTCTGGTGGAAGCTGCTATCGAAGCACTGCCTCCGTTGCAGCGAATGACTTTCCGGCTGAAAGAGATCGAAGGCTACGAAAGCGAGGTAATCGCCCGGCTCGTAGGCGTGAAGGTCGAAGCCGTTTATACCAACTTGAGCCGCGCCCGACGCGCACTGCGTACAGCACTGGCTCTCCAACTCAAACGATGATGAAACGAATAGGGTTCAACAAAAAAGCTGTTCCGACCGAAGCGGAAATCGGCCAATTGTTAGATAAGTACTTCGACGGGCTTACCTCCGGAGCAGAAGAGGATCGCCTGCGTCGCTATTTTGCTACGGCCAAGCAGCCCGAGCAGTGGGAGCACTTGCGCCCCCTCTTCGGTTATGTCAGTTGCAGGCGTGCCGTGGATGGGCGTTTCCTTTCCGACACTCGGAAACTTGCTACCCGCAACTTGCTCTCAAGACGTATCCTGTGGAGTGTAGGAGGAGCCTCCGTAGCAGCGGCCATCGCTCTGACGATCGCTCTCCGATCGCCTCATGTGGCGGATCAGCCACTGCCGACTACGGGTTCCTTCGCCGTGGTGAACGGCGAGCGTGTGAACGATCCCGATCTGGTGCGACTGTATGCACAGGAAGCCTTCGATGCTGTATCCATCGATAGGGAGGAGTTGGCACAGGAGCTTTTCGACCTTTGACAGATAGATGAGCGAATACATAAATCAGAACAAAACAGTATCAGCAATAAAAACGATGAAACAGTACAAACTATATCTGTTCACCCTGCTCCTGTGCCTGACGGCTCTTGCTTCGGCATACGGACAGAGTTCGGCGCAGCCCCATGTACAAGGGGTATTCGACCACTACGGCCGAGCCAAAGATGTGACAATGGTGGTGATGAACCGTGAGATGTTGGTCGAATACGACATCCATCTGTACAAGAGCCTGACCATGCGCGATCCGGGCAAACGCCTGCAGAAGATACAGGCTGCGGTATCCGCTGATCGAAAGTCTGCCAAGAGTATCAAGGAAGTGATAGACTCCGGTATCCTGACTTCGGGCTACTATGAATTGCCTCCGGCCAACGGTCTGAACCGATATGTACTCTATCGCTACAATCCTAAACGCGGTATCACACTCATCTACATCGAGGGTAAGATCGGTTCCGAGGATCTGGTATCGCTCCTGATGCAAAACAAGAATTGATAAACAACTAACATATAAAATACAGGATCACTTATGAAAAAAGCATTTCTCTTAGGCCTCGCCGGTATCTTCTTCGCTCAAACGGCTATTGCCGGCAATGCCGCGCAAGGAGTTCCCGACACGACTGTCCGAATCGAGGACAAAGTACTCGTCATCAACGAAACCGAGGACGACATCGACATCATGCTCTATCGTTACAATCCCGACGGCACGCGCGGACGCAGCGAACAAGTATTCAAAGGAGTATATCTCAAAGGGAGGAGTATCGAACAGCGTTTCCGCAATACGATCTTCGATGTACCTCTGAATCTTACGAGAAGCAACAAGTGCTCCGGCGACAAACGTATTCGTTCCATTGGATCGGGTTCTTTCAAACTCGGATTCGTGAACCTGACAGGTTCTGCAGGCGAGCATATCAATGCCAGCTCTTCGCTTCGCTATACGCTCGGTTTGATGAGCGTCTCGTACCGACTCAATGACTGGCTGGTGATAGCTCCCAATCTGGACATCGAGTTCAACTCCATTCACTTGAAGAACAATTATTCATTTCAGGATGTCGAGGGGCTTACCCAAGTACTCCCGGCTGCGGAAGGAGTCACTTACGACAACAGCCGACTGCACATCACCTATATGAACGTCGCCGTACCGTTTATGATGAAGAAGTGCCGCAGCTCCTTTTCCCTCTATGCCGCTCCGGTGCTGAAGTTCAAGACGGCTTCCAGCTCTAAGGTGTGGTTGCCGGACAACAAGAGTCACCAGAAACACGGTCGCGATCTGAACCTGAATCCTATCGTCCTCGAAGCTCGTGTCGGTATCAATTACAGTGCTTTCAATCTCTATGGTTCTTATACGCTTACACCCCTGTTCCGCAGTGGGAAAGGACCTGACACACGCATGTTCGCCATCGGCTTCGGTTTTGGCTTCTAAAAACGAAAAAGCAATGAAACGTTTCTTTTTGACCACCGCTATACTGCTGTCCTCCGTGCTTGCCTCTTACGCCGACAGCCTTCCTTCGGCCGTTCGCGATACGGTGATTCGTGCCGGGGAGAAAACCATTATGATCAAGGATGGTGAGGACGATTTCGAGGTAATTATACAGGAGTCCATGCCTTCCGGAGATACGATCCGAAACGAAAAGATATTCAGAGGTGTCTATCGCAATGGTCGCAGCATCGAACAACGCTTTCGGAATACTTTGATCAATCGGCCGAACAGGGATAAGGAAATGCCCGTTTGGGGTACCTACGGTTTCGGCTCTTTCGAATGGGGTGAGTTGAAGGTCGATGACTCTCATTCCGACATAGGTCGGAGTCATTCCTACCGTGTTTCGATTCAGATCTTCGGAGACATCTACCGTCTGAACAAGTATCTGGTGCTTACTTATGCCCTCGGTTGGGATGCCGACATTTACCGCATCACCGACTCCAAAACGCTGAAGAATATCGACGGAGTGACTACCGTAGTGGACGTGCCCGGCCGAGCCGAATGTACACTCACTGCTGCATATCTGAAAGCCATGCCGGCATTGGCATTCAATGGGGTCGGTTCTAACTTGACTGTTTATATAGCTCCTGTATTGAGAGCCAAAGTATATTCTGCTGCTACGACCGATGGCCCCGATGGCCGGCTGGAAAAGTTGAGGAGGGTCAAACTGAACACCTTCTCGGTCGAAGCCCGTGCCGGTATCAACTATCGCAACGCAGGGATTTTCTTCACCTACTCGCTGACACCGCTTTTCCGAAGCGGCAAAGGCCCCAAGCTCCATCCTTACACAATCGGTTTGTCCTTGAGCTTGTAAATACTCGCCCATATCTATTCGGACAAACCTCAAAAACGGATGCGGGACAGAATAAGGTTTTTAATACCTCATCTGTCCCGCATGCTATCTATTGATACACAGGTATCCGATAAAAATAGTCCATCTATATCCTAATTACTCTATCGAGACCTTTGCAAAATAAGGAGATGGAGGGAAGAGGAGTTCTTGGCATAAAAGGAGCGAGTGAAAGGGGTGGCAGTAAGGAGTGAAAGTAGTTGTAAATCCCCCCTTGAGGAGCTACTTGCACGAGCTCCTCAAGGGGGGTTATGCCTTATCCTACGGATGAGGACATAATTATCCCCGGGGTTCTGTATAAATTAAAGGCGATGCTTTCAAGAATGTTTTGAGTATGGGTCTTGGCAAGTCCCCGGTATCGACATCGTCCGCCATGAAACCACCGGCGAATACTGCCAAAGGTGCGTTCGATGGTGCTCCGTATCGGACCGATTGCTTTGTTTCGTTGCTTCTCTTCCTCGGTCAATGCCCTGTTGCGTTGTGCCTTGTGCATGATGCCGTCTTGAAGGTGATGGGTTTGCAGGTAGGAACGATTTTCCCCGCAAGCATATCCTTTGTCCGCCAAGACGGCTGTACCTTGAGGTATGTTTGCACCCTGCAATAGGGGAATAAACTCCTTCGTGTCACTGCGGTTCGCAGCTGTCGTTATCACCTTTTGAACAATGCCTTGAACATTGGTCAGACAATGCTTTTTGTATCCGTAGTGATAACGCTTTTGTTTGTACACCCAACGGGCTTCTTCATCCGTCCCTTTACGCTGACGGACAACCTGTTTTTGATAATCCTCCTCTGCCTCTTTTTCCGCCTCGCTCCGATTGTCTTGCCTGTCGTCTGCGACTTCAATCGTAATGCTTCCGTTGGGTTTATGCGGCGTCTCCACAAGGCTTGCATCCACAAGCACCCCTTCCCTGACCGAAATGTGATGGCGGGAAAGTTGTTTGTTAAACTGCGCCAATAGTTTGTCCATGAGACCCAACTCTGTCAGTGCCGAACGAAATCGACTGATGGTGCTGTGGTCGGGAGATACCTCTTCCATCTTCAGCCCCAAGAATCGGGAAAAGGTGATTGAATCATTGATGCGCTCCTCCAAAGCACAATCACTGAGGTTGTACCATGTCTCCAAAAGCAACATCTTGAATAAGAGAATCACGTCATAAGCCGGGGCGCCGATGGCATTTTGTCGCTTCGTGTATTTCTTGTTGATCAGCGTCCTGATCGGACGCCAATCGATAAGCGTGTCAACCTGATTGAGGAAGTCGTTTTGTGCTTTGCGATAACGCTTTGAAAGGAGTGCGTCTGCAAATGTTACATGCTCATCGGTATTCTTGGATTGGTATGCCATGGGAGGAATATTATGCTGTTTTTAACACTCAAATATACAAAAAACTCCCTATTACACAATGAATTAACAAACAAAATACACACCAATCGCCGTGCAAAGGTCTCCTATCACATGTCTCCCAGTAGTAATCATCATTAAATAAGTCTGGAGCAGATCTCTTCCTAAACTCTATTTTAATACCACTATACCACTTGACACTAATGTTATAATTGCAGAGAAATCATAACTGTCGTAAAGTACTCCAAATCGTCCTCTGTACGAATGTGTACCACTGGCTCTAATATTATTCTCATCTATAACAGAAAAATTTGCTATTGATAATGAATTCTGTACATATGTCCTTCCTTTGAAGCAAGAATTATAATACTCTCTGCAAAAAGCCTCAAGAAATTTATTGACATCTTGTTTTTTTACGAAGCTAGAAAGAGTATTAGTTTCTTCTACAGAAGTCTTATTGATTTGTTGTGCTTCTACTTGGATAGAAGAGAAAATTGCTAAAAAAAACATCAATAGTAATGCTTTAGTCTTTTTCATAACCTAAAAAATGAGTTAAAAATTCCAAAAATAATAATCTTGAAAATCAGTGAACATATGGAACAGGCATCCTATCCCTATTGGGCGTATCCACCAAGGCAGATTAAATCTTTTTAGTGGCACGACACAAAGTATCGTATAAAATCCTATTGCCCAATAAGAATGCAGTGGATGAAATCCGATACTGCATCTGTTTGGGTCGAATATGGGTGTTGCCAATAAATGATCTAAATCTACCAACATTGTGGATAGCATGATTAAATAAGCCTTTATGCGTTTGCCTTTCTGAAAGAATAAGGCAAACAATAGAGGTGCAAAAAAATGGAAAGAATAGTGAACAATAAATTGGATACTCATTTGAGCTTAATAATTTTATTATACTTAAAACGATGCATATTCCACTAAATAGTCTTCATTAGTTGTCTTTTTGCAGATTAGCAATAAGAAAACAAACAATCAGAGAGCATATAGCTGTCCATAAAGGCAGCTCAGTAAGAAGACCCAAACCATTGGACTCGCTCGGACCATAACGTATTTTAGGAAAGATGACTATAATCCTATATAACAGAAATGAAGTTTCAAAAATAGCCTTTTTATTATGTATTTTTAGTTGTTTTATTATTGCTGTATGTGGAGTCAAGGCGATTTGTTAATCTTTTGAATCAAAAGCTTTACCAATCCCATACATTATTGGTAGAGAAAGCCAAACTAAGAATGTATGCTCCCTCTACGAGTAAAACAATAAATAATATTTGATAACAACAAGGGAAATAGCACAACTCGTCTTGCTATTTTTAAACGATCTGACATGGTAATTTAATTATTATCCGTAGGCTGTCATCAGCCTACGGATGAGAAATTTGCAATTATAGACCGCCGCTTCCGCCGGTTTGTTCGCCACCGCCTTCGCTCGGAGTGGAGGGAGAGGTGGTGTCATCTACTTTCTGACCGTTGCGATAGACAGCCAAACGGATATTGTCAGCTACGGCTGAGAGCGTGTTATTGATATAGAAGCGGATTCTGGGCTTTTTGAGGATGGAGGCATTCACCTCTTTCTCTGTCTCTACGTACTTCGAGGGAACGGACACGCGGAAGGTGCCGATCTGTCCGAGTCTGACGGTGTTGCCCTCGGTGAGTTCGCGCTGGAGGTAGTAGGCGAGTCGGTCGATGGCATTGCGCACATCGCCTGTGGTCAGGGAGGACATCTCTGCAATGTCTTTGATGACGTCCTCGTACTCGATTACTCGGGGTTTGTCCATTTGGGCATAGTACATGGTCTTGTCCTTGTGCTTGCCGATCTTCATGAGACGGCTCTTGACTGATAGGTTCAGCATTTCGTTTTTTTTTGGTTAAGTGAATTATGGTGATTATTCTCACGTTGTTCTTTTTCTTGAGCCATGACGATGTGCAACCACGGGGAAAATCTCCCGGGAGGTACCACGAAGGCCGAAAGGATTGAGATTTGAAGGGCGAAATGCCTCCCGATACGAAGCGTGGGGAGGTAATACTATAAAGCCCTGAGGGGTTATACTATAAAGGGTAGAGACTTTTAAGTATAAAGTATGGAGACTTGATACTATAAAGTCATGGGGGGTTATACTATAAAGGGTAGAGGCTTTTAAGTATAAAGTGCGGAGACTTGATATTTGCAGGCCTTCGGCGGTTTTGTTCAGGTGCGGACAAACGTCTGCCCGATGATGCTCCGAAAAGAGATATGAGTGGGCAAAACCGATACGCTGCGAGACTTCCCGATGGAGGCCTTGCAGAGGTTGTAACAGGCTGTTTGTCAGCCCTTTACAAATGTAAATAGGGGGGGTAAAATGCCTTTATTCGGCATTTCGACAGCTGCTACGGGGCTATCGTCAGTAGTAAGGATTTGAGGGGATTTCAAACGGAAAAAGCGCAAAGAACGACTTGGTATGCAGTCGTCCGCGAAAGTGGTTTTCTTTGCTTCGATGTCCCGATACATGGTTCCCGATGATAAATGTAATTGAGAGAGTGCCAAAGTTAGAAAATATATTCAGACGATCGAACTCTTTTTCCGACCTGTATAAGATTAACGACTTTATGTTATGGAAACGCTTGTAACACCCGGTGGATAAAGAGAGGCATGAAGTTTCCCATGGCAAGTTTTCTACAAGAGCTTCAGGGCGATGGCGGCACAGGCTTCTGCATCTGCGAGGGCTTGGTGGTGTTGTGCCAATATATATCCGCAGCATTGGGCTACGGCGGGCAGACGATGATCGCTGAGGTGTCGCAGTTGGCGGCGTGCTGCCTGGAGCGTGCAGAAGAACGGGTAGTCGGGGTAGTCCATTCGGTACATCCTGAATACCGCCTTGAGGCAACCTTCGTCGAACGGCTTGTTGTGTGCCACGAGCGGAAGCCCTGCGATCAGAGGCTCCACTTCGGCCCACACGTCCGGAAAGATCCGTGCCGACTCGGTGTCGGCAGCGGTCAGTCCGTGTACGCGTGTATTGTGGTAATTGTAATAGTCCGGTTCGGGGCGAATCAGGCTGTAATAACGGTGTACGATCTCGCCACCTCGTACAACGATGATGCCCACGCTGCAGACGCTCGTCCGCTCGGCATTGGCCGTCTCGAAATCTATGGCAGCAAAGTCCAGCATCGCTTACTTCTGCAAGGCTTCGTTCATCGTCTCGATGATCTTGACGATATTGCCGGTGAAGAACTTCACCGAGATGGCAAGCAGAATGACACCGAAGAACTTGCGCAGGATGTATATACCGCCCTTGCCGAAGAAACGCTCCAGTTGGTTTACGAAACGGAGCATGAGGTAGATCATAGCCACGTTGATAAGGATGGCAATGGCAATGTTGGTCATCGCTATACCGTCGGCACGCAGCGTGAGGATGGTGGTAAAGGTTGCTGCCCCTGCAAAGAGAGGAAATACCAGCGGCACGATGGTGGCACTGCCGGCAGGCCCGTCGTCCTTGAATATCTGCACGCCGAATATCATCTCCACGGCCATCACGAAGAGGACGATAGCCCCTGCCACGCTGAAGGAAGAGACGTCCACACCGAAGAAGTTCAGCATAGGCTCTCCGATGAAGAGGAAAGCGAGCATCATGACGCAGGAGAAAGTGGTGGCCTTGCCGCTATGGAAGGACTGGCCTCTGTCCTTGAGGCTGAGTACTACCGGAATAGCACCGATAATATCGATTGCCACGAATAGAATCACGAAGGAGCCTATGATCTCTTTCAGGTCGATAAGGCTCAAATCTTGTAATACTTTGTCTAAAAAATCCATCGTTTCTGATTTGTTTAGTAGTTAAGGTTGGAAGGTCCGGTTGGTTGTCACGATCTTGACAGTCGCAAAATTAACGTTTTTCGCCCTATCGAAAGATAACCATCGGCGAAAAAGGTACTGCCGGCACAGTATCGAGGGATGACTGTGCCGGCAGCAAACACCGAGTAACGGCGTGGAGGATCAGAGGCGGTGGATTACTTGCATCATCTGCTCGCCCAGACCGATCGTATAGCCTTGACGGACGAATACGACACGACCGAATGAGTCGGCGATGATGACGATCGGCAGATTGGTCGCATCAGGCAGGTTCGCAGCCTCCCGTATCATGGCGGCATTGCGGCCTTGAATATCCAGTCCGAATACGGCTGTCTCGGGCAGGGAGGGGAAGTCTGCCGGTTTGTAACGCTTGTGTCCGTCGGCATCGGGGAAGAGGAGGATCAGCTTGCGCCCCCACTGCTCGAAGTCGGCTTTCACCTTCTCCAAATCTTTCAGAGCATGGTTGGTAGGCTCCTGACCGGCTCCGAGTATGGCCATCGCGAAGTAGCCGCGTCCAGTGGTAGAGAGGAGCGAGCGGTCTTCTGCATGGGAGAGATCGTGGTAGAGCTGTTCGGCATTGATGGAGCCGATCACCTGAATGTCGGTCGAATCGTGTAGCAGTTCGAGCGGTTGGCGAGCAGTCTTACCGGCTTCTACCGTGAACTTCCTCATCCGGCACAATACGCTGCCACTGGCCATACGCGTACCGGTAACGAGGAAATAATGACCTGCATTCATTTCCTTGGGGCGGTCGAAGAGCGTCTTCAGGTCAGTCGGTTCATTTTCATCATAATAGAGCGTGCGGATGATGCCCGAAGGTTGCAGCTCGGCCACTGTGAAGCGGCTGTAGTAGTTGGGATTGGGGGCCAATGCTGTCGGTGTATAATCCAATGCGAGCGAACCCTGCTCCTTGAGGGCGGTCTTGCTCTCGCGCAGATTCACGTCGCTCCAACGCAGCGGCATCAGTTCCTTGCTGTATTGGATCTTGCCCGTCACCTCGTCGTACCGGGCCGGTATGCCGAGTGTGCGCGCCATGGCTACGAAGAAGATCCCCATCGAGCGGAGGTCTGCTCGTTTGGCTCGCCATACACCGACCGGAGTGATGGTGGTGTACTGTGTGTTGTAGAGGGTGTCCAGACGGATGTTCGAGCTTACCCAGCGAACCAGTTCGGCCGGATCTTGGCGCATGGCTTCCTGCTCTTTGGCGGTGAGGATGCTGCGGAGTGTAGGGACGAATGAGCTGAGCATCTCCGTATAGATACGAGGCGATGCCACATAGCGCAGGTGGTGCCGGTACGCTTCACCGCTTGCCGCTTCGGGAGCCGGCTCGGCCATGTCGCGGAAGATTACTTTGAGGAGCGACTCCGGCGTGTCGGTCAGGTCCTTGGGCGAAACGGTCTGTAGCAGATCCATTGCTCTTTGGCGTGCTTTTCCGGCTTCTACGGAGCGTAGGAAACCTTCGATGTCGGCATGGTTGCCGCGGCTCGTTTGTAAGATGCCTGTCAGCGCAGGCGCATCCACACCCAATTCGGCAGCCAGTGCTGCAGACTGCTCGGCTGTGGCGAATGTGGCTTCATAGGCTGCCCGAATGGAATCCTCACGCAGGAGACGGGCGTCGTTCGTGCTGATCTGCTGTGGAGAGCAGGTAGTGGGGATGGGATCTCCTGCAGGTGGTACGATTTTGAAATCGGCCCATTCGGGCTGTGCTTCGAAGCTGTCCAGTGCGATGGCCAGCGGTTTGCGATCGTCGGCCTTGGACAGGGCATAACCGAAGAGTCCGTCCTTGGCTGCCCAGATGAGCATGTCGCCTTTGCCTACACGCAGGGAAGCCTGTCCTTGAGCATCGGATTGCTTCGTCACTACGGGATAGAACTCCGAATAGTTGTAGATGCAGAAACGAATATCGGCCCCTTCCACCACAGCACCGGAGCGGTCGGTGACTTTGACTTCGATCATTTCAGTCGGGGCATAGTTGTCGATACAGTTGATCTCCGTATAGTTGGCCGTGCGGAACAACTTCTCTTCCGGACCTTCGTAGCGGCCGAAGACCCGCGTATGCGTCAGCATGGCGCGGACAACGGAGCTGTTGAACCATGCATCGTTCAGCTCGGCTGCCGGTTCGCAGGCTCCGATGAAGTACCATTTGCCATCTACCCATACCTCCACCCATGCGTGGTTGTCGTCCGTATGTGCCCAGCGCGGCGTATAGACCTGTCTGGCAGGAATACCTACCGAGCGCAGGGCAGCCACCGTGAAGGTGGACTCCTCACCGCAACGTCCGAGAGCGTTCTTCACCGTTGCAAGCGGAGAGCGAGTGCGTGGATCGCTGGGGCTGTATGTAGCTTTCTCGTGGCACCAGTGGTTCACCTCCAGAGCGGCTTCTTTCATGCTCATACCTTTTACTCGCTCTTTCAGCTCGGCATAGAACACCATGCGGCTGCTGTCGAGGTTCTCATTGTTCACGCGTATGGGCAGCACGAAGTGGCGGAAGAGCAGTTCGGGCACTTCCTTACCCCACGACATTTCTTCTCTTGCGCGGAAGCTCTCGCGTACATTCTGCAAGTAGAAGTCGCCCGAGTAGTCCACGATGTCCGGCAGAGTCATGTAGGCATACAGGAACTCCAGTGCTTCGCGCTCTTCGGTACGGAGCGAATCGCGCTCCAGCACTTCGAAGAGATCGCCTTCGGATAGAGCTTCGCGTTTTACTCTCAGATCTTCTTGCACCTGTTTGCGGAAGTCTGCATCGGTGATAAAATGCGTATCGCTCCCCTTGCATCCTGTGAGCAAGAGGGCAACGATGGCAAGTATCCCGATGCGGAATAGTTTGTTCTCTTTCATTATTACTTGTATGTTTTTGGAAATTGTAGCTCTCTCCTGATAGGTGTTTTCTCCGTTCTTTCTATTCTCTTCCTTTCGAGAACAGATGGCGGAAGGCTTCCTCCACCTTTCTGACCGGCACGAGCCGAATACCGAAGCGGCCGGCATCTTCCTGCCGGAAATTATCGGCCGGCACCAATATCTCTTTGAACCCTATGCGACGCGCTTCCGTAATGCGCTGCTCGATGCGACTCACGGGACGTATCTCTCCGGAGAGTCCGACCTCGCCCGTCATACATACGGCCGGCGGGATAACGATGTCCAGACTCGACGCCAGCACTGCCGAGATAACGGCCAGATCCGTAGCCGGATCGGCTATTTTGATACCTCCGGCAATGTTCAGAAACACATCCTTCTGTATGAGCTTGAAGCCGGCACGTTTCTCCAGTACGGCTAAGAGCATGTTCATCCGCCGAATATCGAAGCCCGTGGCCGAACGCTGCGGATTGGCATAAATGGCTGAGCTGACCAAAGCCTGCGCTTCGATGAGTATCGGGCGAATGCCCTCCATCGCTACGGCTATGGCTATGCCACTGAGGTCTTCCCTATTGCGTGTGATGAGATGTTCGCTCGGATTCTCCACGCCACGCAGACCGTCCTGCCGCATCTCGTATATCCCCAGCTCGGAAGTACTGCCATAGCGGTTCTTCTGTCCTCGGAGTATCCGGTAGAGATGATGCTTATCCCCGTCGAAGAGGAGCACCGTATCCACTATATGCTCCAGCACCTTCGGTCCGGCTATGCTACCTTCTTTGGTGATGTGTCCGATGACGATGACGGGGATACCCGTAGTCTTGCAGTATTTGAGCAGTAAGGCGGCACATTCGCGGATCTGCCCCACGCTGCCGGCCGAGCTTTCCATTTCCTCGGTATAGACCGTCTGTATAGAGTCTATCACGAGGAGATCGGGTGTGAGTTCTTCTGCACGGGAGAGTATCCTCTCTATATTCGTTTCGCAGTATACGTAGCACTCATTCATGGCTTGCCCCAGTCGTTCGGCGCGCATCTTCAGCTGTCGGGCACTTTCTTCACCCGACACGTAGAGCGTGCGCAACTGCGGCAGACGCAGCACCGTCTGGAGGATAAGCGTGGACTTACCGATTCCCGGCTCGCCGCCAAGTAGGACAAATGCTCCTTTGACAATTCCTCCACCCAGTACGCGGTCGAACTCTTCATCGCCGAGGCGAATACGCTCTTCATCGCCGGACTCCACATCCTGTAAGAGTCTTGGCCGGTTGTCCTGCTCCCGAGGCATAAAACTCTTGGCTGCATGCTTGCCCGATGCCGGTGCCGGCACCTTTTCCTCATCAATGCAGTTCCACTCTCCACAGGCATTGCAGTTGCCTTGCCATTTGGCGTATTTGGTTCCGCACGAACGGCAGACGTAGATCGTTTTCTCCTTAGCCATGCTTCAGTTGTTGTCGTAGGGTGCTGTATGGGAGTAGGGGAGGATTTATTCGCGAACCAACGGCATCGTGGAGCAGCGGAGTAGTCCACCCTGCTTGGAGATCTCGGCGTAGGGTACTTCCTCTACGGTCATCCCCCATGCCTCACGCAGGTGGTTGTTCAGACGGACAAAGTTCCGTTCGCTTATCACCGTGTCGGGACTGATGGAGAATATATTGGTATTCATCATATAGGCTTCTTCGGGTGTAATCTCGAACAGGTTGTCCCGGCCACCGAATATCTCTGTGATCAGACCAAAGCTCTCAGAGTGCAGGAATCCTTGGCGGTAGACTATGGCGCGGCCGCGGCCTACGGGTTGGAAAGCGCAGTCGAGGTGGAGCACCGAGCGCATAGGATCGGTGTCGTGCTTGATCAGCTCTATCGGTATGATGGTCTTGTGTGGGAAAAATTCGCGGAAGAAGTCTACAGCCCGTGCATTGGTTCGGGCCGTCTTGAAGGAAGGATAATCCTTCTGAAGGTAGGTGCCTATGAAAAGAATATCGTCATATAACAGGATGTCTCCGCCTTCGGCATGAATATCTTCGCTAAGGCGTACCAGATGGCTCTCTCCGACACAATCCCAAATGGGCGAAAAGGCTTCGGACTCGCGGGCACGATCGGCTATCAGGTTCGATACGAAGAGTTTGTCATCGATGGCAAAAGCCACATCGCGGGCAAATATCTGGTTGTAGTTTGCTATCGGCTCGGGACGGAGCACCTCTATGCCATGACGCACCAGTACATCGAGTACGGCATCCATCTCTATCTTGATATCCCCGTCCGAAGGATAAGTGCCCCGTAACACGGATTCATAGCTCTTGGCATCGTAGGTGTCGGCGAGAGCAGGTGCTCCGCCGGTCGAATCCGGCAACCCCAGTACGACAGTGCGCAAGGGAGCCGTTTCGTTGGTAACGTGTGGTAGTATCTTCATCATTAGGATTGCCTGCAAGGATAAAAAAGGTCAGGCTTCCGGCAAAGATAATAAAGAGAAGAGAGTATTCCGCGCCGTAACCGGTAGTAAATCCGAATCTTATTTCCCTTTCGGGCATATCCTTATTTTCATTTTCTCACAAGGAGCTACACGAACCGATGAAAAGAGTTTCCTGTTGTCGGCAGATTACGAGCCGAAAACGGTCGGATTGCGGTGCGTGTTTTGGCGAAAACACGCGCGAGAAATTTTTCGTTTTGGTTCCAAAAATTTTTACTTCTCGCTCCACAACGAAAAATTTTTCGCGCCACGTCTTTTCCAACCGTATTCCGTCTTTTTCCCGAACGACAAAAGAGAAAAGATGTCTATGTGCCATCGGTAACTTCGGACACGTGGCGGATGCCTCATCGAGTAGGCCAAAAATGCCTACCTTTGGGGCAGTTGTAAAAACTTAATATCAATATCTAACAAAGAGGATACAGCGATGAAATTCTTTATCGACACAGCTAATTTGGATCAGATTCGCGAGGCGAACGACATGGGTGTCTTGGACGGCGTTACTACCAATCCGTCTCTGATGGCGAAAGAGGGTATTAGTGGGAAAGACAATTGCATGAGGCACTACTTGGCCATCTGTGAGATTGTCGATGGAGATGTGAGTGCCGAAGTGATAGCTACGGACTACGAAGGTATGATTCGCGAGGGCGAGGAGTTGGCCGCTCTGCATCCGCAGATCGTGGTTAAGGTGCCTTGCACGGCCGAAGGTATCAAGGCTATCAAATACTTCAGCGATAAGGGCATTCGTACCAACTGTACGCTCATCTTTACCGTAGGCCAGGCCCTGCTCGCCGCCAAAGCCGGAGCTTCGTATGTGTCGCCGTTCGTCGGCCGATTGGATGACATCGCCAGCGATGGCATCAAGCTGGTGGAGAATATCGTAGCTATGTTCGGATTCTATCGCTACGAGACGGAGGTGCTTGCTGCCAGCATCCGCCATACGCAGCACATTATTCAGTGCCTCGAAGCCGGTGCCGATGTGGCTACCTGCCCGCTCAACGCCATCAAGGGTCTGCTCAAGCACCCTCTTACGGATAGTGGATTGAAGGCTTTTTTGGAAGATCATCGACGAGTAAACGAAGGCAAATGATCCCTCGCTTTTTCCGGAAATATTCTATCGCATTAGCCTGCATCAGCGGGCTAATGTCGTTTTCGGCCTATACCGGTTGCCAAGTTGCAGGGACAGCGCATTCGTCGAGGAGTGAGGAGGTCGGGAGTCAGACTGCTCATTCGGAGCAGGAGATTTCGGTTGCAACCCCAAGAGAGGAGGTACGAGTAGTTGTCGGTGCAGAGAGGACAGAGTTGCTCCTGCCTCTTCTCAGAGACAAGCGTGTGGCACTGGTGGCTAATGCTACGAGTGTGGTGGGGACGGAGCGGGAACATCTTCTTGACCATCTGCTTCGGCAGGGAGTCAATGTCGTCAAGATCTTAGGGCCTGAACACGGCTTCCGTGGAGATGCCGATGCCGGGGCAACGGTCAAGGATGAACGGGATGTCAGGACGGGAATCCCTATCGTTTCGCTCTACGGCAAAAACAAGAAACCTACTCCTCGAATGTTGGCCGACGTCGATGTGCTGCTATTCGATATGCAGGATGTCGGGACTCGCTTCTTTACTTATATCAGTACGCTGCACTATGTGATGGAGGCTTGTGCCGAGGAGCAGAAAAAGCTGATCGTTACTGATCGGCCGAACCCGAACGACTACGTGGATGGTCCCATCTTACAAGATGATTGCCGTTCGTTTGTCGGAGTGGATCCGCTGCCTATTCTTCATGGTCTGACGATAGGAGAGCTGGCCAATATGATCAACGGCGAGGGCTGGCTGGGCAAGAAGGAGATGAAGTGCGATCTGACTGTAGTTCCGATGCTGGGTTGGAAGCATGGACAGGAGTACGCCTTGCCGGTGAAGCCGAGCCCCAATCTCCCTACAGCGAATGCCATAGCCTGGTATCCTTCGCTCTGTCTGTTCGAGGCTACGATCATGAGTGTCGGGCGAGGGACCGATTTCCCGTTTGAGGTCTTGGGTTATCCCAAGAAAGTATTCGGCTCTTTCGTTTTCGTTCCACGACCTATTCGCGGTATGGATAGCAATCCACTCTATAAAGGAAGACACTGTTACGGTGTCGATCTCCGAGGCGAAAAAGCTCCACGGGGTCTGTCTCTTCAGTTGCTGATCCGTTATTACCGGACTGCTCGACGGGAGGGCATCAAGTTTGTGAACAGGAAACAGATGTTCAATCTTTTGGCAGGAACGAAAGAATTGGCACAGCAGATCGAAAAAGGCCGGACAGAAGAGCAGATCCGAGCCTCTTGGCAATCGGATCTCGACAAGTACCACAAATTGCGGAAGAAGTATCTGCTTTATCCCACACCGACCGAATAATGCTTCACGAGCTTGCTATGACAAAAAGAAAAGGGATGCCCCACCGGACATCCCTTTTCTTGTGTAGCAGATCTCGGATTACCCGATATGGATCTTTTCCGTACGAGCGGATTTTTCCGTTTTGATATTGATGGTGTAGATTCCTTCGGGCAGGATGGAAAGATCTACGGTCGAGCGGAGCTGATTCGGAGTAGTTTTGAGTACGACCCGTCCATTGATGTCATAGAGGACAATCGCTTTGATAGGAGCGTTGGCTTCTATGAGGATCTGCTTCGTTCCGTTTTGCGGACGAATGACGATACCCGTCTGTGCCACTATGTCCTCGACACTGTCATCGAGGATAACCTCAATGTAGTCTTCTGCCTTCTTCACATTGCTTCCGCCCTCGTTCGTGGCAGTCAGCTGGACATCATACTTGCCTGTTTCATTGTAGGTGACCACCGGGTTTTGCTCCGTGCTGGTGGCAGGAGAGCCGCCTTCGAACACCCAAAGCCATGAAGTCGGATTGTTCGTAGACAAGTCTTTGAAAGTAACTGTCTCGCCTTTCTTTACTTTTCGAGGTGTTCCTTCGAAGTCGGCTACCGGAGCAGGGACCGGAGCTTTCTTGACAGTGATGTATTTTTCTTTCGTCTTCACCGTTTCACCGGAAGCACTGATCGCCTTGAGCGTGACATCGTATTGGCCGGCTTTGCTGTAAAGCACAGTCGGGTTTTCGTCTTCACTGGTAGCGGGAGTGCCGCCATCGAATATCCATACGTAGTTGGTAGCATTGGTGGATTGGTTTTGGAAAGATACCGTCTGGCCCTCTTCTATTTCCGTCGGGGTACCGACGAATTCAGCTACAGGCATAACGGCATTGACAGTGATGAATTTTTCTTTCGTAATCGTGTTGGAACCACTTGCATTCCACACTTTGAGCGTAACGTCGTACTGACCGGGATGACTATAGGATACGAGCGGATTCTGCTCTGTACTCATGGCAGGCTGTCCGCCTTCGAACGTCCACTCCCAATTCGTGGGGTTATTTGTCGTTTGATCTTGGAATTGGACACTTTCGCCTACTGAGATGGTCATAGGAGAAGCTGTGAAATCGGGTACAGGCAGAGGAACCGAGTTGCCCAATGCAATGTCCATGATGACGGTTTCTTTGTCCTTGATCGTAATGGTACGAGTTGCCTCGGGATAACCCTCGGCTTTGTATTTTACCGTATAAGTGCCGGCTTTGATAGGACGTACATAGTAGCCTGTGGTAGCATCGGAGTAAACATCGGAGTTGCGCTTGTCATGGTTTTCTATCAAGATCTGGCATTTGAGAGGCTGTCCGTTCGCAGCGGAAGTCACTGTACCATGGATGCCGTATAAGGATTCTTCGATCAGAGCAAGCAGAGATTCTTTGTTCAGATTCCAATACTTTGGAAGTTGAGAGGCCGGCACCAACTTGGTGTTGCTGATTTCAAGGGTAATTTCTCGCAGACGATGGAAATAATTTGCATTGTCCTGACGACTTCCGCGAATTACATACCAGTCTGAACCGTTGATGATTCCCGAATTGGTTTCGGAGGTCATGTAGCTGGCGGAAATACTCTGACAAGCGGCTGCGTAGTTGCGACTGATCAGTTTGTACCACTCATCGTCTGCATGTCTTTCTTTTTTGTTATCCCATGGATAGTTCACTACCTCTGTTCCTCCATGTATATTGGCACCGAGCACGAAAGAGGTGTTTCCTTCCAAATCCATGAATGCAGTTGCCTCCGGCTGCCAAGGTTTTCCATCGGGGTGATCACCGGCTACATCATCCTTGAAGTTACGGTTCAAATCGACATTGTTGGCATTGTAGCGAGTAGCTCCTTGTACGGTATGGTTTCCGGCTCTGTATGCTCCGTCCGGATTGGTCAAAGGACAGATCCATACTTCTGTTTTATCCAGAATGTTCTTAATCCTCGGATCGGATTCGTAGTTCGACAGCAGATGGTCTATGAGTCGGAGCAGTACCACATATCCGGTCGTTTCGTCTCCGTGCATCGTAGAAGTATAGAGCACGCGAGGCTTTTTCCCTGTATTGGCAGAGGACGTCAGCTTGCAAATTATCAGTTTACGATCCTTTACGGACTTGCCAATGACGGAAGTAGTACAAAGTGATGGATACTTTGTTTGGAACTCTTCCATCATGCTGATATAGGCTTCATAGGTGGGGTAAGCATTCCATTCGTATTTTTCTCCTGAGCGGTAGTCGAACATCTCGACAGCGCGCTGCATGGATGGAGGAGTCAAGAATGTAGGCTTGAGCCCATAGCGCAGGAATGCCTCGAACTCCTCTTCGCTGGCATAGGCAATGGCTTCATTGGTTACGGGGTCAAACTCGTCGATGGACATGATCAGAGCCAGCTCTTGTAGAACGGCCCTATCAGACACTTTGAATGAGAAGTAGGCTTCGCCCCGTTCGTCAAAGTTGAAATAATCTTTGGCCTGTTGTGCCTGCATGCTGCCGATGAAAGTCAGCAAAGCAACGAAAATGCCAAGAAGCAAAAAATTCTTTTTCTTCATAAATAGGATAATTATGTTTGTTATTGGATTCTTGCAGTATCCTTTTGCGAGAAAAAGGTGCTCGGTTTTTGCATAACGCTATGGCAGTGGGAGCATATTTTTCGGGCTAAATGTACTCGCAAAGATAAAAATATTCCTATGCCATTATCTTTTTGAACCTAAAAAGTCAATTGCATATTCCACTTAGTTGATAGTTTCAGGATGGGATGTTCCCAAAAGGAGATTGTTGCATGGGAGTTTCATTGAGTTCTTTTGCTGCAGAGCTGATTCTTAGTGTCTTCGGGAAAGGTCAAACCTTCGGTATATGGGCACCGAGCAAATAGAAATTTCCCCAAGTTTCCATTAGAGAAGTACTCCTTTCCTCGTCAAATAGGCGAGAAATAAGAAACGATTGTCGGCTGTTTCTTGCTCCCTGCACGATGCAGGACGCGATTGTCAGCTGATTCTTGCTTCCTGCACGATGCAGGACGCAATTGTCAGCTGATTCTGCTCCCATCAATGCGCTAACTATCAGCTATTTGCAACTATTTTATAGGACTTTCATTGAAGTCTTTTGCCGCAGAGCTGATTCTTAAGTGTTTTTCAGATTACTTGAGGTTTGCAGAGAGATCGCATGAAGCTCTCCTTTCTTCGTCAAATCAATGCATGTATCTGTCTTGATCGATATGAGGGGGGGGAGGGTTATTGTATAACGGTCTCAAAAGGTGCCTTTCCGGATCAAAGTCCAAATAAAAACCTTGCAGGTCTAACTTCTGCAAGTTTTTTTTGTTTTGTTACGAAAGCTCGGATTTCGGAGCGATGTCCGATTGAGCCTTGGCAACTAAAAATGAGTGGAGAGCGTGGCCATGGCCGTAAGCATCTTATTGCCGTGGTCGTACATTACAGCGGCACCCGCCCCCACGTTTTTATGAATTTGATATTCGTAGGCTACACGTGCTCCGTAACCGATGTAGGTATTCGAATTGGTGTAGATACTGACTTTGGCTCCCTTGTCTCCATAGATGAAATGAATATTGTGCTTATTGGACAGGCCGGCTTGTACTGCCAGAAACAAATTGTGCCGGCTATTCTGCCAAAACAGATGGAGAGGATTGACTCCGACGACGATCATATAGCAGTTGGCACTGCCTGCATCGAAGAATGACCACTTCTCATTCGGAGAAGACATATTTACCTGAAAAGATCCGTCTCCTTCGTTCGATGCAAAGGAGTCTGCATTGTTGGCTGTTTGACGTGTGGAGTTGTACATGGACAGCCCCACTTCCAGAAAGCTTCCCATACGCTTTCCCAAATAGAAACCATAGGTGAATCCTCCCGGGATGTTCTCCGTATCGGAGTATCCCGCTCCGACCTGCAATGACCATGGTCTGATAACGTCTTGTGCAGCCAATCGGCCTGCAATTCCATACAATAATACAACGAGAAGCAGCAGCATTCTTTTCATACTCTTTCTTTTTTAGTTATTTAATTGTGTTGATTGTCTCCTCAAAATGTAAAACAGTCACAAAAATATAATGAATAGGCGAGAAAGAGACCTTTGCAAAATCAAGAAGTATCTTTTCGGTATCGTTTTCACCCGTAGAGCGTGTCGCACAAGTCATAGAGGAGCTGAGGTATTCATATCTATAACGACACAGAAAAACAGTCAATTGACAATGAAATCTCCCGGAAAATGCCGTGCGACAGTCTCATCTATCGGTTTAACAGCTCGCACGGAACCTCCCACTCCCCGAACCTGCCATCCGGCAGAGAGCAGATAGCATCTTCCATCAATAGACCATAGTATCCTCTCATGCGAGACCATAGTATCCTCTCATGTGAGACCATAGTATCCTCTCATGTGAGACCATAGTATCCTCTCATATGAGACCATAGTATCCTCTCATATGAGACCATAGTATCCTCTCATGTGAGACCATAGTATCCTCTCGTGGAAGTTCATTCTTTGTATCTCAAGGAAAGATCAATGAGTAGGTGTATGGCTGCCAAGTGAATAGAGAGCAGCGCCCGAATACGTTGCCAATCGATAAGCATATCGACTTGGTTCGAGAATACATTCCGTGCTTTCCTGTATCGATTCGCTGACATGACGTCCCTGA
The DNA here is from genome assembly GCF_000010505.1 of Porphyromonas gingivalis ATCC 33277. Taxonomy (GTDB): domain Bacteria; phylum Bacteroidota; class Bacteroidia; order Bacteroidales; family Porphyromonadaceae; genus Porphyromonas; species Porphyromonas gingivalis. Next base: position 370,686 of record NC_010729.1, read on the forward strand.
ACGAAACCTCTTCGTCGGATGATTTTCCTTGTCGTGCCATCGTTTTGTGTCATTGATCATACCATAAACACACAAAACAATCGGCCGACACACAATAAAATGAATGGATAAATGGATAAAGTGCCTGCTTATTGTGCAAAGGTCTCGAAATGGACTGCCGTTTCGGAATTAGCTGTATTGAGGTGTATAAATACCAAGCGGAAGCTCCGGATCATAGACTTTTCGTTTGTGCTAAGGTGTGCTATCTTTGGACGCTGAAATAAGAAAGATTTCGTAAAAAATGAATAAAGCAAGCAAATCGATTATACTCCTGCTCCTACTGGGCTGTTCGGCATCTGCACAGAAACTCAGTAGTAGTATGAAAGAGGCCCTACGTAAGCTGGAAACGGCTGTGTATGCTATCAGCAGCCTGTATGTGGACAGTGTGGACAACAACAAGCTGACCGAATATGCCATTCGGGGGGTCTTGAGCGAATTGGACCCTCACTCTGTTTATTCCGATGCAGAGGAGACAAAGAGCGAATTGGAGCCTCTAAATGCCGGATTCGACGGTATAGGCGTGCAGTTCAATATGCTCACGGATACGGTCTATGTGGTACAGGTGATTGCCGGAGGCCCTTCGGAAAAGGCCGGATTGTTGGCCGGTGATCGCATTGTATCAGTGGATGATACTGTCATTGCAGGAGTCAAGATGAAGACCAATGACGTGATGAAACGCTTGCGTGGTCCGCGAGGAAGCAAGGTCAAACTCGGCGTATGGCGGGGGAACGACAGACTCAATATCACCGTCAAGCGAGGCCTTGTCCCTGTTCATAGCCGCGAGGCCTGCTATATGGTCGACGAACGTACAGGATATATCAGACTGAGTAGATTTTCGCGCACTACCTACGATGAGTTTGCCGAGGGCATAGCTCTTTTGCGAGGACGTGGTATGCAGCAGTTGGTGCTTGATCTGAGATTCAATGGTGGCGGTATACTTGATCAGGCTGTGGAGATGGCCGGAACTTTTCTACCCGAAGGAAGTACGGTACTGACCGTCAGAAACAATCGTATGCCACGGATCAGTGAGCGCATGGAGGCTACGAGCAATAACCTCCTCCCGAAGGACTTGCCTTTGGTCGTTCTCGTCAATGAGTTTTCGGCTTCAGCCAGCGAGATATTGGCCGGGGCTATACAAGATTGGGACAGAGGAGTCGTTATCGGACGGCGTACTTTCGGCAAAGGACTGGTACAGCGTCCATTGCCCTTTCAGGATGGTTCGATGATCCGGCTGACTATCGCCCGCTATTATACACCTTCGGGACGTAGCATCCAGAAACCTTATGCAAAAGGGAATTTCAAAGCATACGAACAGGAATTGATCGGTCGCTTCAAACACGGCGAATCCATCCACAGCGACAGCATCCGTTTCCCCGATTCTCTTCGCTACAAGACTCTCGTCACGGGGCGCACCGTTTATGGTGGGGGAGGCATTATGCCGGATCTTTTCATCCCAACGGATACGGCCTTGTTCAACAAGCTGCATCGTGAGCTGCTGAACAAGGGTATCTTTAATCGGGCTGTACTCAAATATGTGGATGCACATCGTCAGAAACTGCGCCAACGCTTCCCCGACAGACAGTCATACGCCACGTTTAGCATTCCCGAAGAACTGACTGAAAGCCTGAAAGCATTTGCCGAAGCTGAGAAAATCACATGGAGCACCGAACTTTTTGCTCAAGCCGAAGAGCTTATCAAGTGTCAGCTCCATGCCTATATCGCACGTGATATTCTGGGGGAGAACGACTTCTTCTATTTCTTCAATCGCATGGATAAGGAATATATAAAAGCACTCGATCTCCTCAATGATTCCGACGAATACAAACGTCTCCTCGGAAAGTAATATTTAGCATAAAAGGGGACACCGGAAAGATACCAAACAACCGCTCGGTTACGTTAGCTTTGTAGAGGATTATGAAAGAGATAAGTAGATTGACAGCTGTCATATTACTCGCTGTGGGCTTCGTACTTGCCAATGGCAGCTGTTCGGATGACTTCGACAAATATGCCGAGTCTCCGGAAGATCGTGCCGAATTTTCTGCCGATACCATCAAGTTCGATACCCTTTTCAGCCGAGTCAGTTCTTCCACTCGGACATTCATGGTATACAACCGGCTCAATCGTTCGCTACGTCTGAGCGAAGTGGAGCTGGTGGGAGGCAAAAACCGTGGCTACCGTGTGAATGTGGACGGACATGTAGGCACCAAGTTTTCCGATCTGACCATTCTTCCGAAGGATAGTATGTTCATCTTCGTCGAAGCTACTTTTCCTGAAGGGGAGAGCGATGATCCGGTCGAGGTTAAAGACTCTCTCCGTTTCCTTATCAATGGACGTACGGACTATGTCCTGTTGCAGGGTTTTCGTCAGAATGTAGACGAAGTGACCGCTTTGGTTATCGATCGGGATACGATATTTGGAGCACAACGTCCCACCTTGCTTCTCGACAGCCTTGTCGTTCAGCAGGGTGCTACCCTTACTTTACCTGCCGGATGCCGTCTGCTGATGGCCAATAAGGCCCACATCAAGGTTCGGGGTCGCCTAATGGCGGAGGGCAATCCGGCCAAGCGAGTGATGATAGAGAATCTGCGCCACGATCTCCTCGTACAGGATGTACCTTATACCCTCGTTCCCGGACAGTGGGGCGGGATTCTTTTCTCTGAAGAGAGTCGTGGCAATGAACTTCGTTATACTACTATCCGCAACGGTCGGTGGGGAATCATTGCCGAAGGCGGTAAGGATGTCACCACCCCAAAATTGCTTTTGGATGGCTGTATGGTCACCAATACGAAAGGCTCCGGTCTGGCTGCTTCCGGTGGCTATATCCGTATTCTGAACAGCGAGATCAGCAATACCCTCGGCTATACTGTAGCCCTCTTCGGCAGCGTATGCGAATTGACCCAAAGCACTGTTTGCAATTTCTATAGATGGGACAACCGCCAAGGGGAAGCCTTGCGCTACGTGACGGCATTCGCTCCCGATGTGGCAGGCGGATCCTATACTCCCTCATCGGACAGTCGTCTGATTTTGTCCAACAGCATTGTCGATGGCAGTCGGTCTGTGGTCAAACAGGGAGATAAAGAGAGTGGAGGAGAAATCAGTCTGTCCGACGGTTCACCGTCCGATAATGAAGCCCCGGTACTTGCACGCCTTACGATACGCAACAGCTATGTACGTGCCCGTTCGAGCATCCTCAATGTCGGATATAATGTGATGGAGGCCGACAAGAACAACCCGACCGACAGTATCTATTATAGTGTAGGGTACGACTTGATCAAAAAGAAGTACAACTTCCGCTACGACTATCATCCTCTGCCCAATGCCCCATTCGTAGGGAAAGCCGATCCTGCTATCATAGCGTTGTTCCCCAATGACTTGACCGGAGAACCCCGCCGGACAGCTACCGTGGGGGCTTTCGAAGTAAAGCCCCGTCCTTGAAAGACAATATACACGTTACATAAACAGAAAAACATGAAAGAGGTACAAATTGAAGCCGGATGGAAAAAGGTTTTACAGGAAGAATTCGATAAATTTTATTTCGAAAAGCTGACCGACTTTGTGCGTGAAGAGTATCGGCAGAGTCCGATTTACCCCCCGGCCCGATTTATTTTTCGAGCATTTGACACTTGCCCTTTCGACCGCGTCAAAGTCGTTATTCTTGGACAAGATCCCTATCATGAACCCGGGCAAGCCGAAGGGTTGGCTTTCTCAGTGCCGACCGGTATACCCATCCCTCCCAGCTTACGCAATATCTGCGAAGAAATTCGTACCGATACCGGACAGCCGGCTCATATAGATGGAGGAAGTCTTTTGCCGTGGGTAGAGCAAGGAGTATTACTGCTCAATGCCACGCTTACTGTTCGTGCAAGTCAGGCCGGTAGCCACCAAGGGCATGGATGGGAGACCTTTACGGATGCGGCCATAGAAGCCTTGGCCAAGCGTAGAGAACACCTTGTCTTTCTCCTCTGGGGAAGTTATGCCCGCCGAAAATCAGCCATGATCGATCCTCGCCGTCATCTCATTCTCGAAGCACCTCATCCTTCGCCACTCTCAGCACATCGCGGTTTTTTTGGCTGCAAGCATTTCAGCCGAACCAACGCATATCTCCGCCAGCACGGCATAGCCCCGATCGTTTGGTAGCACCTTGATTAGAAACGTGATTGGCCGGCTTTGTTCCCTTCCGAGGACTACATGTAGGTGGAGTACACCTCGATCGAAGAGGCACACCATAAACAACCCCTGTTCGGCGTAAGAAAACGCCAATGTATTCGTTCCCTGATTAGCGGGTTACACACTAAGATCTTGGGAGTTATAGGTTGTTCCGTTCAGGCAATTGTATAGGGGGCAATCCTGCTTCTGCCTGGATCGAACCAACATTGAAATTCGGATTGCTTTTTTGACCGAATGTTGCAGTCCGTACAGGAAGATGGGCTATACCACAAGGCAGATGGCGGTACACCGTAGAGGATAACGGGCTATCCCGTACGGCTCTTCGAGCTACGCTGTAGAGCTCGGCGAGGTACGCTCTACAGCGTAGCGAGCCGAGCCGTAGAGTTCCGCTCCGTGAGCCGTAGAGGTGGCCGAGCTGAGCCGTAGAGCCCGGCGCGGTGAGCCCTACAGCGTAGCTCGAAGAGCCGTAGAGCGCAGCTCAGTACGCTCTACGGCGTAGCCCGAGTCGCTGTAGGGCGTAGCTCGACCCCCTTTCGGAGTATGTTCCGAACGGCTATAAAACAATGCGGATTCAATCCAAGAAAAATATGCAATATGCTGTTTGTCAGCGTATTTCATTTCTCAGTTGAAAGATTTCGACTTCGAGTGGATCCGACGTCCAATGAGACGTCAAACTTTTTCCCTTTCATTTTCTGATCGGTTATAGTCAATGCCCCAACAAGAGCTTGATCGATAAGGTGGCTCTTATGAGAATCGACACCATATCGCTTACATCGAACTCACGTTAAAAAAGAAAACCTGCTTGGAGAAGGATTCCAAACAGGTGATAAGAAAGGTGTACCGATATGCATCCGAATAACCGGAGATGAGGTTTGTGCCCTCTTTGTCAAGAACAAAACGGCACAAGAGAGTCAGAATATCTGCATCAGCTCGGACAAAGAGGAAATAATATGCATGGGTGCTCGTACACCGTCATCAGGTAAGATATGTCTGTTCGGGTTATACCAGACAGATGCCAGACCGGCATTGGCCGCCCCGACTATATCGGCTTCCCAGCTATCTCCTATCATGATGCTTTCCGTCTTTCTGGCTTTGGCTTTGACGAGTGCGAAGTCGAATATCTTTTTGTTTGGCTTGTTGATACCCGCATCTTCGGATAGAATCACTCGGTCAATATAGGGTGCCAAACCACTATTGGTCAGTTTGGCATGCTGGATTTCTCGAAAGCCGTTGCTAAGGATATAAACCTTGTAGTAACGGTGCAGATACTCCATCACCTCCAGAGCATGAGGGCAAAGTCGAGTTTTCCGCCCGGTAATGGACAGAAACTCTGCATTCCATGTTAGTATTTGTTCATCAGACAAAGTGAGATATCCGGTGAAAGGCCTTCTGAAACGCTCCAAAGTAAGGGTCGGCTTATCGATTTGCCCATACCGATACTCAGACCAAAGGGCTTCATTGTGAGGCAAATATATACTGAAGAAAGTTTCGAACGAGTCGAAATATCTATCCCAGGCATGTGTATGATACAACTCTTCGAGGCTACTCTTATTATTATGATAAGTGTCCCAAAGCGTATCGTCGAGATCGATAAAAAGATGTTTTATCATGGAAAAAACGGAATGAGTACATGAGGATGCGGCCAAACCCGAAGTGTCGGAAGGAAGGAGAAGGGGCAAAACAGCAGAGGCAGCGGTATGCAGTTCTACAGCCGGTGATACAAACATATCCACCTTTACAGAACCACTCGAGCCTATCCGCTGAAAACCGCACCTCTACCTTTCTGAAACAAGAGAAGAGGGTGTGTCCAACTTACGTTCTGACACACCCTCTTTATAAATGCCCTATGTGTGAGATTCTAAATGATTCGCCCGATTAATTGGTTTGGATAACGAGCATTTTGGAGTTTTTCCAGAAAGCCTGGGGATCCTTGATACGAAGGGTGAGCATCTTGTCTGTGCCGCGAATCAATTCGTATGATGATGCAGGATGGCTGGTCAGCACATTAGCTTTCTTGGCCATGAGCGGGATCACTTTCAGGTTGCGCATATCGGCCTTCGTGAAGTATGTATCGTTATGCCCTTCAGTCAATACCTGACCACGACGAACGATATTCATTTCTTTGAGGTCGCTGCTTGTTCCTATACAGTAGCGCACAGTATTGAGTTCGCGATCCTGACGAGCATTCTGTTCTGCCAAAGTCGCATTTTCTCTTGCACTGCTCTCAAGTTGCGCTCCCTGTGAGATAACTGTGGAGTCAAGCATGCCGATGGCGATATTCTTGCGCTCCAATTCTTCACGCAGCTGGTTTACTTCCTGAGTTTTTGCTTCGAGTTGCTGGCGCAACTGTGTCAAAGTCTTCATCAGGCGGCTGTTCTCACGTCCGCTCTTTTGGAGCTTTTCGGTCAGATCGTCGATGCTCTTGCGGTTGGCTTGGAGCTTTTCGTTGATCAGTCTCATATTGTCATTGATGCGATCGCGCTGGCTGGCACGAATATCTCCGCTCAGAGGATTGAGATTGATCATGCCTTCCATGGCAGAGATTTCTTGGAAGTTGGTCAGAACTCCACTGATAATGGAGTCCATCTCTGCCAATTCGGATTCGTGTTGGCTGTTTACTGCTGCAATAGAGTCATACTGCATTTTCAGCTCTTTATAGGCACTGGAGTTTTTTCCACATGATACCAAGGCAAGAGTTAGCGCTGTGGCGATAAACAGTTTCTTCTTCATGTTCGTAATACTTTTATTAGCGTGACACTTCATTCATTCATAACTTATTGCTTCTCTTCTTTTCTCCCTTTCGGGGCGGCTCCACCCACGATGAGAACGAATTCTCCCCTTGGAGGGTGGTTTTCGAAGTGAGCCAGTAATTCCGCGAGTGTTCCGCGGATCACCTCTTCGTGGAGTTTGCTCAGCTCCCGGCATGCAGCAGCTGGTCGATCGAGACCGAAAGTCTCCACAAATTGGGTCAGAGTCCTGAGCACCCGATGGGGCGACTCATAAAATATCATCGTCCGGAGCTCTTCGGCCAATTCTTTCATTCGAGTTTGGCGGCCTTTCTTGACAGGCAGAAAACCTTCGAAAACAAACCTGTCGGCAGGGAGTCCGCTTGCTACCAAAGCCGGAATCAATGCTGTAGGTCCGGGCAGACATTCTACCACTACACCCAACTCGGCACATGCTCTGACAAGCAAAAAACCAGGGTCGCTGATCCCGGGAGTTCCGGCGTCGGAGATCAAAGCTATGCGTTCACCTCCGGATATCCGTTCGGCCAATGACTTGGCCGTACGATGTTCGTTGAATTTATGATGGCTCTGGAGCGGACAGTGAATGTCGTAATGGTGGAGCAATACACTGCTGGTACGCGTGTCCTCTGCCAAAATCAGGTCTGCTTCGCGCAGTACCTTCAAGGCTCTCAAGGTAATATCCTCCAAATTGCCGATAGGAGTCGGCACGACTGTCAAACGTCCTTCCATCGCAAATCCTACGGTTCAGTTCCTTCTACGGAAGAAATCCGACACTACTTCCGCAAAGTCATTTACCACCGGATCCTCTGCCTCCCATTGCATCCGCTGATGCAAATAGATCATAGCTTCAGCCGCTGACGACAGCAATCCGAGATGGGCAGAGATGTCTCGCATAAGCTTGTCATCGTCTTGAAACAACTCCCGTCTAAAGCGAAAAAAATCCAACGTAGAGACTATCTTCTGCAAATCGAAGCCTGCAGGAGAGGGTCTCTCCTCTTGTTTTCCCTCTTGAGGTGTTATTTCCGTTAGCACAACGGGTTGCTTCGTTTGCTCCTTTTGTCTTGACGCTTCACGAATAAGCATACCGTTGATACGACTCAGCCTGTCAAAAATCTCAATCGCCTCATTTGGAGTCAATTCCGAGAGTTTCTCTCTATCGCCGAAGAGACGTTCCAAGTGCGTTAGCACATCAAAAATATCAGCATCATTTGCCGGATTCATCAGGCTGACTCTTGAGTTAAAACATATTTGTTCGGCACAAACTTACAGAAAAAAAAATGAGAAATCCGCACTTTGACAGAAATATACATCCTGTAAATATGCCCAAAAGCATACTTCGCGCAGATAAAAATACGACTTCGGAGGGTAAAAAAAGCACTCCGATGACGGGCTTCCCCCCCCCCATCCGAACACAGAATCAAACGAAAAAAAGGACTGCCATTCGATACTCGGGCAGTCCTTATGTAGAGGTGTATCTTATCAGGTCTAAACGGCTCTCTGAAGCAAACAGGAGCTTCTCAGCCGAAAAGCCGGAGAGATTCTAATTGTGCATTACCAAAAGCGGTGTTCCGGCATGGAAGAGCATTCGTCGTGCCATACTCGGATTGAAGAAGCGAGCGAAGAAATTCCTTCGATAAGTATTGACCACAATCATATCCACCTTTTCCTGACGAATGAATTTTTCCAAAGCGAGGGAGAAGTCTCCTTCGTCCAGCATGCTCACTTTGATCGTGGCATCGGGATAGTGATGCGCATGATACTCCCTGATGGCTTTGAGTTGCACTTGGTTCCATTCCGGTGTGCCCACTGAGATATTGAAGATGCTGTACGAAGGGTTGTTCTTGTCCAGCAGCTTCATCATGGCATCGAAGAGCACCAGATCGCGTTGGTCGAAGCTCGTAGCCACTGCTACATGCTTGGCCTGATTCAAATCGCTGAACGGCACTTCTTCCGGAATAACCAACACAGGTACCTTGCTCGAATCTATTACTTCGGCTGCAACGCTTCCGATCAGATCCGAATCCTTGCGCGATTTGCCTCGCGTCCCCATCACGATCATTACGGGTCTGTGTCGCTTGCAGTAACTAAGGATCACATCTTCCGGAGCACCGTCCAAAAGGACAGAGGAGAAAGATATTTCGGGAAGTTCTTCTCGCGTTATCCTTTCACGCAGCTCTTTCTTGAGCTTGTTCATCAGACGTTGTACACGCTGGTATTCTTTGCGCAGGCTGACTTCATTGCTGAGCTGGAACACAGCCGTATCGCCCACCGTAAGAGGTGTGGAGAAAAACGGACTGATATAGACGTGCATCAATACGACCCGAAGTCCGCGACGGGCTGCAAAGTTGAAGCCCAGTTCGCATATCTTCATCGTATATTCGCTGAAGTCCACAGGGATGAGAACATATTCCTCCGTATTTTTCGCTCGTTTCTTGGGATCCTCCTGATCCCATTTGTTATCCTCTATAATACTGAGAGCACGAGGTAGATCGGTCTCTTTGATCCTCACCCGAACGCCGGCAGAGATAACGGGTTGTATCTGATTCACATTATGAAGATACGCTTCTATACCCTCAGTTTCGAGGAGAGACTTCAGTATCTGGGCTTTCTCATAGGAATGAATAGCCAGGGTCACTAATTTTTCTTCTTTCATCTCAATAAAACATGTTGTTGGGTTAGTTCCTTATTGTGATCATTTTCGCTGTTTTCGTGCTGTGTATCTGTGCGCTATTCGCAAAAAAGCCACTTCGGTCGCTTCTTATTGCAGACCGGAAGTGGCTCCGAGTTTATTATTGGGGAAACGCCTGCCTCAAAGGACTATGCATTGGCTTCGCCCAGCATAGACAAAGCTCTCTCTAAGATAGTTGTGTCATCCAACTCAACAATACCTCCTTCCGGTCCTGCTTCGATATGAACACCGCAGCTACGACCTTCTCTGAAATTGGCACCGCCGAAATAGTTGCGTACGGTTTCCACTCGCAGCCCCAACTCATCGGCAATGCGTTGCATAGCGCCATCGGGCAAGCTGTCTTTGATTCTTCTCAGTTCATTGAATGTGATTGTCTTAGTCATGGGAATAATTTCGTCTTTTTTTGTGGTTCAACAATCAGTTTGTTATTCTGCCCCTAACTTAGACATATTATTTGACAATACCAAAACTCAAAAGCTTCTATCCGCTCTTTATCCTGCAAAGGCTTGGCTTTGCCTCCGAGGGGAAAGAGCCGAAAAAAAAGACGATGGATAAACGCTTGTGCTGTGAAAAAGGGAATACCTAATCACTACTTCACACCATAGTGCAAACTTCGTAGTATCTCTTTCACCTTTTCGACCTGATTGCCTTGGATGATTATTTCTCCGTCTTTGGCTGCTCCTCCCACTCCGCATCGCTGCTTGAGCAGGCGCGACAGATCAGTCAGATCGTCGGCGGAACCGACGTATCCGCTCACGAGAGTGACCTCTTTGCCCCGACGCTGCTTCCGATCCAGCGTGATGCGCAGACGTTGTTTCTCCGGAGGAAGCGTCTCAGCTACCTCTTCGCTGTCTTCATGTTCGTATTGGAAATCGGGATTCGTACTGTACATGACCCCCAGTCTGTTCTTCCAGTCACTCATATTTTATATCCTCCATAAATAAAAGCTGCCGAGGAGATACCACAACCTCCACGACAGCCTTTGTTCCTAATCGAATACCGCGCGTCTTAGTGCGGATTAGTTCTTCTTGGCCGACTTGGTAATGCGCTTGCGCGGCTCAGGCATGGCTTCGACACGAACGATATGCTCATTCGCACCTTCCCACATGATCTCCTTTTCAGCTGTGCGCAGATAAGCTATCTCATCGCCTTTTTTCACCACAGTGCCTTGTGCTACTACCTCCGTAATACGGCCGGTGAATGTACAATAGACTTTCTCGATATAGCCAAATTGGTTTTCGATGTAGCAGAAAGGCTGGCCGGTACGATATTCGGCACCGATAGCCGGAGCGATGGATTGCTCTTCCGTATCGATTTCCCAATAGAGTCGTCCGGAGCAGGGTGCCACGATCGGATCACATCCGGCACGCTTAGCTTTTTTGATGTCTTCGTCGCTATATCCCTGCTTAGCCATGCGATCGGCTTTGGCTTTGTCCAGATCGGCATTGAAGCGCTCCTTGGCTACGCCGCTCTTGTAGTCGCGATATTGACGGTCGTGCATGGCAAGCTCGAATAGCTCTTCGTCGTCTGGGCCATACTCCCAACCGTTCTGATCCATTTCCTTGCGAAATTCGTCCAAGGCATCAGGATAAAATTGCTGAGGATCGGCATCCGAAAATTCCATTCCCTTCTCTTTTGCCAAAGCGATGATCTCCGGATCGAGTTTGCCGGGCAAACGGCCCGATTTGCCGAGGATCATACCCCATGTGTTCTGGTCGATGGCTTGCCAACGCCCTTCGCCCCGTATCATGTTGTACACGTTCATCAGGGCAACATTCTTCACATACTGGCTGAAAGGAGTTACCAAAGGAGGATAGCCAAGGCGCGGCCATACATACTCTACCTCTTGGAAGAGACGTACCAGTAGCTGATCGATGGTCATCTCCGGCTCGCCCTTTCCTTTGAGGAACATATTGATACCTGCATGTACCCCTTTCAGGTCGGCCATCATGGATCCCATCATACCGCCGGGGAGACCGCATCCCACGAGCAGCGAGCTCGTCTCTTTGTTCGACGGATCCATGAAATAGCCCAAGAAGTCGTCTATAAACTCCTGTGTCAGGCTTCGAGCTTTCATGTAGGCATCCATATTGATCTCCGGCACTTTGAAGCCGGCATCCTTGAGCATCTGCTGGATGGTGATCACATCCGGATGCACCTTACCCCAAGAGATAGGCTCCATAGCTACGTCGATGATGTCAGCCCCATTCTCGCAAACCTCCAGCATGGAAGCGACAGAGAAGCCGGGACCTGAGTGGCCGTGATATTCGATGATTACATCGGGGTGCTTGGTCTTGATGGATTTCACCAGCTGACCGAGGAAATGAGGACGACCGATACCGGCCATATCTTTCAGGCAGATCTCCGGTGCCCCTGCTGCGATCAGCTCATCGGCCAGATTGGAGTAGTACTCCACCGTGTGTACGGGAGAGAACGTGATACAAAGCGTAGCCTGTGGGATCATGCCGGCTTCCAGTGCATATTTGATGGATGGAATGATATTGCGAGCATCATTCAGGCCATCGAATATACGTGTGATGTCCACGCCCTGTGCTTTCTTCACCTTGTACATCAGCCGGCGCACATCAGCCGGTACGGGGAACATACGAAGTCCGTTGAGTCCGCGGTCCAGCATGTGGGTCTGAATACCCGCTTCGTTGAGCGGTTTGGTGAAAGCGCGCACTGCTTTGTTGGGGTTCTCCCCATACAGGAGATTCACCTGCTCGAATGCACCTCCGTTCGTTTCCACTCGCGCAAAGCAACCCATCTCCACAATAACGGGAGCTATGCGTTCCAATTGATCTTTTCGTGGTTGGTACTTGCCTGACGACTGCCACATGTCGCGGTACATCAGACTGAATTTGATTTCCTTCTTCATATTGTTTTCAAGCGATTTCGTGTTGTGTACTTGACTTCTTCCTTTATATAAATACCGACTGTGATATGCTAAACCACAAAAGCAAAGGTATCAAATAATTCCATAGTTAATCCGGCCGAAATGAATTTTTCCACACCCCTGTAGCGATGAAGCGGAGCACCGCCGATCCATCCATTTCCGAACAGCCCGAATCGAAGACCGGCATACCCCGTAATAGACTGATCGAGAGGTCACAAGCTGATCCATCGCCTCCTATAGAAACGATTCCGGAGAGATTGTTCATTCGGGAGTAGATATCGGTTTGTTTTTTGGTGCCGAAAGACGGAGAATTGCCGAGCCTAAAATCTCAAAAACTCGAACCACAAGGAAAATCTTTACGCGCGAGATTTTTTTGCTTTTGGCTCGAGTTTTATTTTTTTCTCGAACCATCTTTTTTCGATCCGCAATTATGCTTTTTCATGCTCCGCAACCGCTCGGAAAGCAATTCCTGCTACCTGTCGAGAAAGGCTTCGACAGCAGAGGCCGTGGTGCATACCGGCTCCCTTATGTAATAATAGGTATGCCTCATGTAATTCTTTCATCGATATAACGACCAAACAGATCTCCATTATACAGAACAAACTGAAGCCATAGACCAAGAAAGAAACTCGGATTCAGAACTCCGTTCGAGTGCTTCTTGCTAAAATTATAAAATTACAATTGTGTTGCACATATTTGTGGGATGTGCAGCGAAGGCAAGTTATTTGCTCCATAGTAAAAAAAGATTACCTTTGCAGCTGTTACGGATGGATGGAGGAGGCGACCCGATCAAGGTTCCTCCTTTTTGTTTATCCCAATGTCCAATAAGTACAGAGCGAGATGATAGACAGAGAACAAATCGTTCGGATCGTTTCGGATTATTTGTCCACCGGGGAGACTTTCCTCGTGGAGGTGGCGATACATCCGGGCAACAGGATCCTCGTAGAGCTGGATAGCGCACAAGGAGTTTGCATAGATGAGTGCGTAGCACTGAGCCGGCACATCGAATCCCAAGTGGATCGGGATCTAGAAGACTACGAACTGGAAGTAGGCTCGACCGGGCTGACGTCTCCTCTGAAAGTGATGCGCCAGTGGGAGAACTGCATTGATAGCGAGCTGTCCGTACTGCTAACCAATGGGATGAAGGAAACCGGTCGCCTTATTACTGTCGCTCCCGAAGCTATCAAGCTGGAAGTGGTACGCATGGTGAAGCCGGAAGGAGCCAAGCGCAAAAAGCCTGAAACTCAAGAGTTGACAATAGTCATGGCCGACATCAAACAGGCCGTGCGTATCATATAAGCAATAGTAAAAAAGAATCAAGAGAATACACCATAAAGAGAGTCCTATGGCCAAGAAGCAAGAGACGATCAGCATGATAGAATCGCTGGCAGAATTCAAAGAGCTGAAAAACATTGACAAAGAGACGATGATCAACGTCCTGGAGGATTCCTTCCGGAACGTTCTGGCAAAAATCTTCGGATCGGACGACAACTTCGACGTAATCATCAATCCGGAGAAAGGCGACTTCGAAATATGGCGCACCCGTCAGGTAGTAGAGGACGGTGCCGTAGAGGACGAAAGTCGCGAAGTGTCTCTGTCGGATGCTCACGAGATCGACCCCGAGGCGGAGGTCGGTGAGGAAGTAACGGACTCCGTGAACTTCGCTTCATTCGGTCGCCGTGCCATTCTCAATCTTCGCCAAGCTCTCTCCAGCAAGATTATGGAGCTTCAGAAGGAAAACCTGTTCAATACATTCACGGAACGTATCGGGCAGCTCATTTCGGCTGAAGTATATCAGGTATGGAAGCGTGAGGCTCTGCTTATCGACGACGACGGCAACGAACTCCTGATGCCGAAGAGCGAGCAGATCCCAAGCGACTTTTTCCGCAAAGGTGAGACCGTTCACGCCGTTGTGGAGCGCGTGGAGAACGCCAACAACAATCCCAAGATCATCGTATCGCGTACAAGCGGAGAGTTCCTCAAGAGGCTTTTCGAGCTGAATGTACCGGAGATTGCCGATGGCCTGATCACCATCCGCTGCGTAGCCCGTATCCCGGGAGAGAGGGCCAAGATGGCCGTAGAGTCTTACGACGATCGTATCGACCCCGTAGGAGCCTGTGTGGGTATGAACGGTTCGCGCATACGAGGTATCGTGCGCGAACTGAGAGGCGAGAATATCGACGTTACGCAGTACACGACGAACACCGCCCTCTTCATCCAGCGGGCACTCAGCCCTGCACGTATATCTTCGATTCGCCTGCTCGAAGCAGAGCATAAGGCCGAAGTATTCCTGCGCCCCGAAGAAGTGCCTTTGGCCATCGGAAAGAATGCCTCGAATATCAAGCTGGCATCGGGGCTGACGGGTTATCAGATCGAAGTGTTCCGTGACATAGACGATATGGACGAAGAAGACATCTATCTGGACGAATTCAACGACGAGATCGACCAGTGGATCATCGACCTGTTCAAGAATATCGGTTGCAATACGGCCAAGAGCGTGCTCAGCAAGAACAGAGAAGATCTGATCAAAGAGACGGATTTGGAAGACTCCACCATAGACTATGTACTCGGAGTCCTGAGTGCCGAATTTGCCGATGAGGATCAGGTGACTGATAATCAAAGTACCGATTCGGATGATTTGGACAATTTCTCTGCCGAAGACGATCTGAAGCAAGAGTAATAAGAAGAACAAAAGCAGTCTCCTCCCCATCCCTCATCTTATAGTACAATCCTCACAAAGGTGCAGCATAAATCACAGAAGAAGAAAAGGTTAGTATGTCAATAAAATTATTCAGCTTAGCTAAAGAGTTAAATGTAGGAGTAGGCTCCCTCGCCGGCTTTCTTCGGAAAAAAGGTTTCGATGTGGAGGACAACAATCCCAATGTTCGCATTGAGAATGAAGAGTTCGATCTGCTGCTGACCGAATTTGGCAAGTCGCTGCCCAAGGGTGAGGCCGAGCGCATTCGCAAGAAATTCGTCAAGCAAAAGCAAGGCACTCCTGCATCTGCTCCGTCCGCCAAAGAGGAAACCGCGGGAATGGCAGCGAAAGAAGCTCAGGTAATAGCTACGGAAGTGCCTCAAGACATGCGACCTCGCTTTACGATCAAAGGGAAAGTAGAGACCGAAAAGCCGGCTGAACCGGTTCCTTCGCCCAAGGACAAGGAGCCTGACACCGTGCGTGAGGACAAACCCGCAAGAGAAACTGCACCTGTAAAAGAGGAAACAAAGGTCGTCCCCGTCAAGGAAGATAAGCCCAAGGAAGAAAAACCAAAGCAAGAAGAGCCTAAACGGGAGGAACCCAAACCGGAGGAGCCTGTACAGGCGGCTCCCGTTGCCAAGCCGGTCGAAAAACCTGTGGATAAACCACAGCAACCGGTCATGACACAGAAACCTCAAGAAGCTGAAACACCTCCTCCGGCTCAAGAGATGGAGAAAAAAGAAGACACCGAAGAAGTTTTCCGTCTGAAGACCAACACGCAGGAGCCACAAGTGAAGGTGGTCGGAAAGATAGACCTCTCCTCGATCAATTCATCCACGCGTCCCAAAAAAAAGACGAAGGAAGACCGCCAGCGCGAGCAGAACGATGCCGATGGCAAGAAGAAACGCAAGCGCATCAACAAAGCTGCCGTAGATGTCAAGAAAGAGGCGGCAAAGGTGAGCGGAGAGCAGGGCAAACGTAATGCCGGAGGAGGAAACCATCCGTCCGGCAATAAGAACAACAACCGTCCGGCTCAGCAGCAGTCCAACGCTTCCGGAGGCCGCAAGAACAACAAGCGTCAGTCTCTCCCACCCAAGGTGGAGATCTCGGACGAAGATGTACAGAGACAAGTAAAAGAGACGCTGGCACGCCTCACGACGAAAAAAACAAGTACCACGCTCGGGCGTGGAGCCAAATACAGGAAGGACAAGCGTGATGCGGCTTCCCGTGCAGCTCAGGATGCCATGGAGCTGAACAGCGAAGAGCAGCACACACTGAAGCTGACCGAATTCGTTACCGTAAGTGACCTGTCCAATATGATGGACGTCCCCGTGAACGAAGTCATCGCCACTTGCATGAGTATCGGTATGATGGTCGGTATCAATCAGCGTCTCGATGCCGAAACGATCAATATCGTAGCTGAAGAATTTGGCTTCAAGACGGAGTTTGTCAGCGCGGATTTGGTAGAAGCCATTGCCCCCGAAGAGGATAATGAGGAAGACCTCGTTGCGCGTCCTCCGATCGTTACGGTCATGGGACACGTAGACCACGGTAAGACTTCGCTACTGGACCGCATTAGGAATACGAATGTGATCGAAGGGGAAGCAGGGGGTATCACCCAGCACATCGGAGCCTATGGTCTGAAACTTCCCAGTGGCCGCCGTATTACATTTTTGGATACGCCGGGACACGAAGCCTTTACGGCTATGCGTGCCCGTGGTGCGAAGATTACGGATATTGCCATCATTATCGTTGCTGCTGACGACGATGTGATGCCACAGACAGTCGAAGCCATCAATCATGCTTCAGCGGCAGGTGTGCCGATGGTATTCGCCATCAATAAGATAGACAAACCGGCTGCCAATCCCGAAAGGATCAAAGAGCAGCTTGCAAACATGAACTACCTCGTTGAGGACTGGGGTGGCAAATATCAAAGTCAGGAGATCTCGGCCAAGAAAGGCATCAACATCACCGAATTGCTGGAGAAGGTTCTGCTCGAAGCGGATATCTTAGAGCTGAAAGCCAATCCTAACCGCCGTGCCATCGGTTCGATCATCGAGTCTTCTCTGGACAAGGGAAGAGGTTATGTCTCCACTGTCATGGTACAGAACGGTACGCTCAATATGGGCGATGTGGTTCTGGCCGGTACCTGTCACGGACGCATCAAAGCCATGTTCAACGAACGGAATCAGCGCGTGAAGCAGGCAGGACCGTCCGAACCGGTACTAATCCTCGGTCTGAACGGCGCGCCGGCTGCCGGTGATACTTTCAATGTATTGGAGACGGAGCAGGAGGCTCGCGAAATAGCTAACCGCCGAGAGCAACTCCAGCGTGAGCAGGGATTGCGTACACACAAGATACTCACGCTCGAAGACATCAGCCGTCGCCGTGCAATCGGCAACTTCCAAGAGCTGAACCTCATTGTCAAGGGGGACGTGGACGGCTCGGTAGAAGCTTTGTCCGATTCGCTCATCCGTCTGTCTACAGAAGAAATCCAAGTCAATGTCATCCACAAAGCTGTGGGGCAGATTTCCGAATCGGATGTGGTGCTCGCAGCAGCTTCATCTGCTATTATCATCGGATTCCAGGTTCGTCCCAGCGTGGCTGCCCGCAAGCAAGCGGAAACCGATGGCGTAGAGATCCGTACCTATTCTATTATCTACGACACGATCGAAGACATCAAGTCTGCCATGGAGGGCATGCTTTCGCCTGAGATTCGCGAAGAGGTTACCGGCTCTCTGGAAGTATTGCAGACCTTTAAGATCAGTAAGGTCGGTACGATCGCCGGTTGTATGGTCAAGGAAGGTAAGGTCAAGCGAACAAGCAAGGTTCGTCTCATACGCGACGGTATAGTGATCCACACCGGAGAGCTTGGCTCTCTGAAACGATTCAAGGACGATGCCAAGGAAGTGGTGGCCGGACTCGAATGCGGTCTTAATCTGGCTCACTCGAACGACATCCAAGATGGTGATATAATCGAAGCTTTCGACGAGATCGAAATCAAAAAGACTCTCTAAAGATCGAACCGAGACGGGTTACCACCCATGAACGCGATCGATTTAGCCATACTGATAATTTTGGCGATAGGATTACTGAAAGGCCTGTTTGATGGTATCATCAAACAGGCAGTTTCACTTATAGCCATAGTCGTTGCCACGTATGGTTGTGCCTTACTTGCCGTTCCCATAGAGACGTGGATCGGACCTTTTTTCGGCCTTTCACGAGGCGTGGCTCATACTTTTGCTTTGATCGTTGGGTTCTTGGCTATTTTGATTATCATCCCGATGGTCGGCAATAAGGTCTCGAAAATCGTTGGCAAGACTCCTATCGGCATTCTCAATCACTTGGCCGGCGGAATAGTCGGGATAGGTATAGCAGCTATTCTGATGAGCTATCTTTTCCTGATTGCCGACAATGTTTTTTCAAGAGACGAAGCGGACAGTGACAATCCGTCCCTTCGCAATACTTCGATGCTGTATGACCATGTAAAAAACATAGTCCCAACTTTTAGCCCCCATCGGCTGTTTATGAATTGAAATTCGTAAAGAGCTTACTCAGAGACTTCAAATATGCAAGAGAACAATAATATATTGGATGAGGTTACAGGCAGTGAATATAAATACGGCTTCGTAACCGACATCGAAACAGAAACTATAGGACGCGGACTTTCCGAAGATACAGTTCGTCTCATATCTGCGAAGAAGGAAGAGCCGGAATGGCTTCTCGAATTCCGCCTGAATGCCTATAGGCACTGGCTCTCTATGAAAGAGCCCGACTGGGCACACCTCAATATTCCACCGATAGACTACCAAGATATTATCTATTATGCAGCTCCGAAAAAGAAAAAGGGGCCCAAGAGTTTGGACGAAGTGGATCCCGAACTACTGAAGACATTCGACAAGCTCGGCATTCCACTCGAAGAGCAGAAGATTTTGAGTGGAATGGCTGTGGATGCAGTGATGGACAGTGTATCAGTGAAAACAACTTTCAAAGAAAAACTGGCAGAGAAAGGAATCATCTTCTGTTCTTTCAGCGAGGCTGTGAAGGATTTCCCCGATTTGGTCAAGAAATATCTGGGTACAGTCGTTAGCAGTAAGGACAACTTCTTTGCAGCTCTCAACTCTGCCGTATTTAGCGACGGCTCCTTTGTGTATATCCCCAAAGGCGTCAGATGTCCGATGGAGCTTTCTACTTATTTCCGAATCAATGCAGCCAATACAGGACAGTTCGAACGAACGCTGATCGTTGCCGATGAGGATTCTTATGTGAGCTATCTTGAAGGCTGTACGGCTCCCCAGCGGGATGAAAATCAACTTCATGCTGCAATCGTGGAGATCATTGCCGAGACCAATGCGGAAGTCAAGTATTCTACGGTACAGAATTGGTATCCCGGAGACAAAGAGGGTAAAGGCGGTATCTACAACTTCGTGACCAAGCGAGGTGTCTGCAAAGGCGACAATTCAAAAATATCTTGGACGCAGGTCGAGACAGGTTCTGCCATCACATGGAAATATCCCAGCTGTGTCCTGCGTGGCGACAATTCGATAGCGGAGTTTTACTCCGTTGCTGTTACCAATAATTTCCAGCAGGCAGATACGGGTACGAAGATGATCCATCTCGGCAAAAATACCCGTAGCCGTATCGTATCGAAAGGTATATCGGCCGGTTCAAGTCAGAACAGCTACCGAGGATTGGTCAAGATCTCCAAGAATGCGGTCAATGCTCGTAACCATTCGCAATGCGACAGTCTACTGCTTAGCGATCACTGCGGTGCTCATACATACCCTTATGCGGATGTCCAAAACGATACGGCTATCATCGAGCATGAAGCTACGACATCCAAGATCAGTGAAGAGCAGATATTCTACTGCAACCAAAGAGGAATCGGTACGGAAGAGGCCGTAGGGCTGATCGTCAACGGTTATGCCAAAGAAGTGATGAATAAACTGCCTATGGAATTTGCCGTAGAGGCACAGAAACTACTTAGTATCTCTCTCGAAGGATCGGTGGGATAAAGATCTCTGCAATCATTTCAAAATAAAAAACACTCAAGTATGCTTAAGATAAAGAACCTCCACGCCACAGTACAGGGCAAAGAGATATTGAAAGGAATCGATCTGGAGATCAATGCCGGAGAGATTCATGCTATCATGGGGCCGAACGGATCGGGGAAAAGTACGCTCTCTTCCGTTTTGGTGGGACATCCCTCTTTTGAAGTCACGGAAGGAGAGGTGACATTCAATGGAATCGATCTGCTCGAACTCGAACCGGAAGAACGTGCACACCTCGGACTCTTTCTCAGTTTCCAATATCCGGTCGAGATCCCGGGCGTCAGCATGGTGAATTTCATGAGGGCAGCTGTCAATGAACATAGGAAAGCGATCGGAGCAGAACCCGTATCGGCAAGCGACTTCCTCAAGATGATGCGAGAGAAGCGTGCCATTGTGGAGCTGGACAACAAATTGGCCAGCCGTTCTGTGAACGAAGGCTTCTCCGGTGGAGAAAAAAAGAGGAACGAAATCTTCCAAATGGCTATGCTCGAACCCAAGCTGGCTATTTTGGACGAAACCGATAGCGGACTCGATATCGACGCTCTCCGCATCGTAGCAGGCGGGGTAAACCGACTCCGCTCTCCGGAGAATGCTGCTATTGTGATCACACACTATCAGCGTTTGCTCGAGTATATCAAGCCGGACTTCGTACACGTCCTTTACAAGGGACGCATCGTCAAGTCGGGAGGAGCCGAGCTGGCTCTCACGCTAGAAGAAAAAGGTTACGACTGGATCAAGGAAGAGATAGGAGAATAATCGGATATGAAGGTAGAAGAACAATATCTGCAACTCTTCCGAGAGAATCGCGAAGCAATAGACAGCCACTCTCCCCGAGTGCTCAATGAGCAACGGGAGAAGGCGTCGATGGCTTTCGCCTCGAAGGGATTGCCTCGGTATGGCATCGAGAACTATCAGCGTACCGATTTGTCTGAACTATTCGGTTATGACTACGGAGTAAACCTGAATCGTGTCAATTTCCCAATCAGACAGAAAGAAGCTTTTCATTGTACGCTGCCGGATTTGGACACGGACCTTTGCTACATTGTCAATGATGCATACGACAACGAATGGAGTCGCGTATCCGAATTGCCGGAAGGAGCATTTGTCGGCAGTCTGAGCGATTTTGTCCTCAGCCATCCGGAGATAGCAGCTCGTTATTATGCTCAAGCCGCTGCACCCGATCACGATGGCATCATAGCTTTCAGTACGATGTTTGCTCAAGATGGATTCGTCATATATCTGCCGGATGGAGCTGTGCTGAAGAATCCGATCCAGCTCGTGCAACTGCTCAGAGCCGACATGGAGATCCTCGCCAATCGTCGCTTGCTCATTATCTTGGGCAAAGATGCCGAAGCCTCTCTGCTGATATGCGAACACACGCTGGATACGCATTCTTTCCTCGTAACGGAAGTTGTAGAGATATTCGCTGCGGAGAACAGTCGATTCGCCTTGTACGATCTTGAAGAAAGCAGCAAAAACACCAAGCGTATAGCTTCAGTCCATGTACGCCAAGCCGCGAATTCGAATGTGACGATCAACTGCATGACGATTCACAACGGTCTGACACGCAATAACTACTACTGCCATCTTGAAGGGGAAGGGGCTGATCTGACCTTGGGCGGAATGGCGATTGCCGAAGGGAAACAGCATGTCGATAACTACAGCCGGATAGAGCACCTCGTTCCCAACTGCCAAAGCAATGAACTCTTCAAATACATTCTCAGCCGGCAGGCGCAGGGAGCTTTCTCCGGACGAATCTATGTGGCGAAAGGGGCACAGAAAACGGCAGCTTATCAGAACAATCGCAACCTCCTTCTGGATGATACGGCTCGCATGTACTCCAAGCCGCAGTTGGAGATCTATGCCGATGATGTGAAGTGTTCGCATGGTATGACTACGGGGCAGCTGGACGACGACGCTCTCTTCTATCTGCGTCAGCGCGGCATTCCTCTGGCTGAAGCCAAGACTATGCTTAGCGTGGCCTTTACCGATGATGTAGTCAAGCTGGTTCATATCGAGCAGCTTCGTGAACGTCTGCGCGACATTATCGAACATCGGTTCCGCGGAGGCTGCATGCGGTGTGGCTCCTGCAATATCTGCTACTAAAAATACTTTCGTCTCGTCCTACAAAAGCTTTACAGCTATTAGGACAAGAAAAGATTGGTTTCTTATCCATCAGCAAGGCCGTCCTTGCTGATGGATTTGTTTTTCCGGAGGAGGGTCGAGCTACGCTCTACAGCTCTTCGAGTTACGCTGTAGGGATAGCTCATCATCCTCTACGGAATACCGCCATCTGCCTTGTGGCATAGTTAGTCGTCAGTTCGACCCAGACCCAACTTCCCTATTTGCGCTTAGATCGAACTGACATCTCTGATCTTAATGCGGTAAAATCTGCCACTTCGATAAATTACGAACCGAAAAAGTTCGGATTGTGGTCTGTAAATCCAGAGAAAACGGCGCGAGAATTTTTTCGCTTTGGCGCGTAAAATTTTTACCTCCCGAACCAAAACGTAAAAAATCACACGCCACTCTTTCATGGCTGTAAAGCCGGCAATTTTTGGAGCCTAAACCATCGCGGGGAGAGGGAGTAGCGATGTCTACTTTCTCGGACTTCCGAGTACAGATTCAGGCACTGTATTGAGCAGGTTGCCCCGGTGTCTCAGGTATTGGTTGTCTTAGGGCGAAAACGCCGATTGCGTGGCATTAAGTCACCGGCTCTTAGCAGTCGGCATAACCTATACCGACCGATCGAAACCTCTCTCCGAAGCACTGCTTGCAGTGTGTAATGAATAACTCTCTAAAGCCGGCTTTCGGTAGGCTTTCTTTGCACCTGAGGTACTGATAATAATGGACTATACTCGTATTTAATGTCAGTTCGATCTAAGCGCAAATAGGGGAGTTGGGTCTGGATCGAACTGACGTTATAGTTAAGGCAATAAGGTTTGCGACATCCTCGTTTAGTTTAGGAACAGCAATATGTGCATTATGCTTACCTTTGCTCGTCAAGGAGCCGCAACCGCATGGCTGTAGGCTTCGGATGCATTTCCAATAATACACATACGACAAACAAATGAACTTTGTAGAAGAACTGCGTTGGCGGGGTATGATCCACGATATTATGCCCGGTACAGAGGAACACTTGAACAAGGGTATGACCTCGGCATACGTAGGCATTGACCCTACGGCTGATTCGTTGCACATCGGCCACCTCGTGGGTGTGATGATGCTGCGCCATTTCCAGCGTGCCGGCCATCGGCCCATCGCTCTTATAGGTGGTGCTACGGGAATGATAGGCGATCCTTCGATGAAGTCGGCCGAACGAGTTCTCTTGGACGAAGCCACTCTTCGGCATAATCAGGACTGCATCAAGCAGCAACTGGCCAAGTTCCTCGATTTCGATAGCGATGCACCCAATGCCGCGAAGCTCGTGAACAATTACGATTGGATGAAGGACTATTCTTTCCTCGGTTTCATTCGGGACATCGGCAAGCATATTACCGTCAATTATATGATGGCAAAGGATTCTGTGAAGAAACGCCTTAGTGCCGAGAGCAGCACCGGTCTGTCCTTTACCGAATTTTCCTACCAGCTTCTGCAAGGCTACGACTATCTCTATCTGTATCGGAATGAGGGCTGCCGCTTGCAGATGGGCGGTTCGGATCAGTGGGGCAACATTACCACCGGAACGGAGCTTATCAGGCGCAAAGACGGAGGAGAGGCCTTTGCCCTTACTTGTCCGCTTATTACCAAAGCCGACGGTGGCAAGTTTGGAAAAACGGAGAGCGGCAACATCTGGCTGGATCCTGCCAGAACTTCTCCTTATGCCTTCTACCAGTTCTGGCTCAACGTGAGCGATGCCGATGCCGAAAAGTATATCAAAATCTTCACGGGACTGAATCAGGACGAGATAGCAGAACTGGCAACTCGTCAGGCCGAGGCTCCGCATCTACGCCCCTTGCAGAAGAGATTGGCAGAAGAGATCACCGTCATGGTACACAGTCGTGAAGCCTACGATGCTGCTGTCGAAGCCAGTGAGATCCTCTTTGGCAAGAGTACGACAGAGCAATTGCGCAAGCTTGACGAGGCCACTCTCCTCGATGTCTTTGCCGGTGTGCCGCAGTATCATGTGGAGCGCAGCAGGATAGCCACAGGAATTTCATTGGTTGATTTGCTGGCCGATGCTACCGATATATTTCCCTCCAAAGGTGAATTGCGCAAGACGGTGAAAGCCGGCGGAGTGAGCCTGAACAAAGAGAAAGTAGCCGATGCGGAACAAACGGTAGGAGAGGACGACCTCTTGTCCGACCGCTATCTGCTGGCACAAAAAGGCAAGAAAAGCTATTACCTGATCATCGTGGAGTGAACACACGGATAGCGCATTCATGAAACTATCCATCGTTATTGTCAATTATCGTGTTCCGTATTTCTTGGAACAGTGCCTTCTCTCCGTGCGAAAGTCTGCCCAAGGGATTGATACGGAGGTATGGGTCGTAGACAATAATTCGGGAGATGGTTCGGTAGAGTATCTTCAAAGTCGTTTCCCCGAAGTTCATTTTGTAGCTAACGAGGAGAATGTAGGTTTCTCTCGCGCCAACAATCAGGCTATCCGTCTCAGTAAGGGGCAATACGTACTCTTGCTCAATCCCGATACCCTTATCGGAGAGAGTACGCTGCGTACAGTGGTGGATTTTATGGATTCGAAGCCTAATGCAGGCGGACTGGGCGTAAAAATGCTCAATGGTCATGGCCGCTTTTTGCCGGAGAGTAAGCGAGGGTTTCCTTCTCCATGGGTGTCTTTCTGTAAGTTGTCCGGGCTTAACCGGCTCTTTCCTCATTCGTCTCGTTTCAACCGCTATCACCTCAGTTATCTCAGCCGTGACGAGGTGCACAAAGTAGAGGTACTGTCCGGTGCTTTTATGCTGATGCGTCGGGAGGCATTGGATAAGGTCGGGTTGCTCGACGAGCGTTTTTTTATGTATGGTGAGGATATCGACCTCTCTTATCGCTTGATATTGGGCGGATACGACAACTATTACTATCCGACTCCTATTCTTCATTACAAAGGAGAAAGTTCGTCGGTCTCCGATGTTAAATATCTTCGTTCGTTCTATGGGGCGATGGGTTTGTTTTTCGATAAATACTATAGAAACAGGATGAATCCACTGCTTCATGGACTGATCAATGTCGTCATCAAAGCACGTACAGCTCTTGCCTTGATGCTTCGCAGTCTGAGGAAGGTTCCGGCGGCAGAGAAACCTGCCAAAATATTCTATTGGCATCCTTCTGAGGGAGAGGCTGCTATATCTGCCTATCACGACCGCAGCCATATCCTGATCAATACCGATGAGGTGACTTGTGATCGCCTGCTTCTGACTATGGAGAAACTGGCTGATAGGAAGCATACTTTCCATCTGACGAATGACACCACGAAAAGGGTGATCTCACCTTGATACATCTTCCCTTAGAAAGGAAATCTCCCAACTGTTTTTTTGAAAGAAAGAGGCCGTGTGTGATCGTATTCGGATCGCCATGGCCGTTTTTGTTTCTCTTCCTTACGGCATAGAGTATACTTTTCGTTTCACGATAAATTCAACTTCCTATTGAATTGCGAGGCAATCTGTATCAAGTCAAAAAGAGACCTTTGCAAAATCAAGAAGTATCTTTCCGGTATCGTTTTCGCCCATAGAGCGTGTCGCACAAGTCATAGAGGAGCTGAGGTATTCATATCTATAACGACACAGAAAAACAGTCAATTGACAATGAAATCTCCCGGAAAATGCCGTGCGACAGTCTCATCTATCGGTTTAACAGCTGGTACGGAACCTCCCACTCCCCGAATCTGCCATCCGGCAGAGAGCAGATAGCATCTTCCATCAATAGACCATAGTATCCTCTCATGTGAGACCATAGTATCCTCTCGTATGAGACCATAGTATCCTCTCATGTGAGATCATAGTATCCTCTCATGTGAGATCATAGTATCCTCTCTTGTGAGACCATAGTATCCTCTCATGTGAGACCATAGTATCCTCTCATGTGAGACCATAGTATCCTCTCGTATGAGACCATAGTATCCTCTCATATGAGACCATAGTATCCTCTCATGTGAGACCATAGTATCCTCTCATATGAGACCATAGTATCCTCTCATATGAGACCATAGTATCCTCTCATATGAGACCATAGTATCCTCTCGTATGAGACCATAGTATCCTCTCATATGAGACCATAATATCCTCTCATATGAGACCATAGTATCCTCTCGTATGAGACCATAGTATCCTCTCGTATGAGACCATAGTATCCTCTCATGTAAGTTCATTCTTTGTATCTCAGGGAAAAACCAATGAGCAGGTGTATGGCTGCCAAGTAAACAGAAAGCAGTGTCCGAATACGTCGCCAATCGATAAGCATATCGACTTGGTTCGAAAATACATTCCGTGCTTTCCTGTATCGATTCGTTGACATGACGTCCCTGAATGAGACCTCTTCGTCGGATGAATTTCCTTGTCGTGCCATCGTTTTGTGTCATTGATCATACCATAAACACACAAAACAATCGGCCGACACACTGTGAAATGAATGGATAAATGGATAAAGTGCCTGCTTATTGCGCAAAGGTCTCAAAAAGTCTACCTTTGTGTATATTTAGATTAAACGGAAAAAACAGATAACGACAATTTGAAATATATGTCCATCCTGCAAAAATTGGAGAATAGTGCTGCAGCAGCAGTGAAAGCCCTTTACGGAACAGATCCTATGGAAGGGCAGATTCAATTACAAAAGACCAAGCGCGAATTCAAAGGACACCTGACTTTGGTGGTTTTCCCTTTTGTCAAGATGTCTCGAAAAAGTCCCGAAGCGACTGCCACGGAAATAGGAGAATGGTTGCTTGCAAACGAGTCGGCAGTATCTGCCATCGAAGTGGTAAAGGGCTTTCTCAATCTGACCATTGCTCCGAGGGTGTGGTTGGAGCTGCTGAACGAGATCCGAGCGGACATCAACTTCGGTCATAAGGTCGCTACAGAGGATAGCCCGCTGGTAATGGTGGAGTATTCATCTCCGAATACCAATAAGCCGTTACACCTTGGACACGTACGTAACAACCTATTGGGTTATAGTCTTTCCGAGATCATGAAAGCCAATGGCTATCGTGTGGTCAAGACTAATATCGTAAATGACCGAGGCATTCATATCTGTAAGTCCATGCTCGCTTGGCAAAAGTGGGGAGATGGTGTAACGCCGGAGAAGGCCGGTAAGAAAGGCGATCATCTGATCGGAGACTTCTATGTCCTTTTCGATAAGCACTACAAAGCCGAACTCAATTCCCTTATGGCTGAAGGTAAGAGCAAAGAAGAAGCCGAAGCCGCAAGCACCCTCATGGCTGAAGCTCGTGAGATGCTACGATTGTGGGAGGCAGGAGACGAAAAGGTCGTCGATCTCTGGCGTACTATGAATCAGTGGGTATACGACGGATTCGAAGCCACATACAAGATGATGGGTGTAGACTTCGACAAGATATACTATGAATCCGAGACCTATCTCGTCGGTAAGGAAGAAGTGCTGAGGGGTTTGGAGGAAGGCTTGTTTGTCAAACATTCCGATGGTTCTGTATGGGCGGATCTGACAAAGGATGGCTTGGATGAAAAATTGCTTTTGCGTGCCGATGGCACATCGGTGTACATGACGCAGGATATAGGTACGGCCAAGATGCGTTTCAATGACTATCCCATCAACCGTATGATCTATGTTGTCGGCAATGAGCAGAACTATCACTTCCAAGTCCTGTCCATCCTGTTGGATCGTCTTGGATTTGAGTTTGGCAAAGGGCTGGTACACTTCAGCTACGGTATGGTGGAGTTACCCGAAGGGAAGATGAAAAGTCGCGAAGGTACAGTCGTTGATGCAGATGATCTGATGGATGAAATGATCAGAACGGCTGCCGAGATAGCCGCCGAAGCCGGCAAGGCGGCAGAAAAGGATGAAGAGGAAT
The DNA here is from genome assembly GCF_000010505.1 of Porphyromonas gingivalis ATCC 33277. Lineage (GTDB taxonomy): Bacteria > Bacteroidota > Bacteroidia > Bacteroidales > Porphyromonadaceae > Porphyromonas > Porphyromonas gingivalis. The sequence continues at coordinate 398,966 of NC_010729.1, forward strand.
CCCGTGAGGTTGCACGCATCGTAGGCTTGGGGTCTCTCAAGTATTTCATCCTGAAAGTAGATCCGCGTAAGAACATGACTTTCAACCCGAAAGAATCCATTGATTTCAATGGTAATACGGGTTCTTTTGTCCAGTACACTTATGCACGTATTCGTTCGCTGATGCGGCGTGCAGAGGCTGCGGGCTATGACATTCCATCTCAGCTGCCTACGGATCTTCCGCTGAGCGAGAAGGAGGAGGCTCTGATTCAAAAAGTGAGCGAATATGCTGAGGTTGTCAGTGAAGCCGGTCGCTCTTATAGCCCCGCTCTTATAGCAAACTATATATACGATTTGGTGAAGGAGTACAACCAGTTCTATCATGATTTTTCGGTGCTCAAGGAGGAAGATGAGCGTATCCGTGCATTCCGTCTCGCTCTTTCCGAGGTCGTAGCTCTTACGATGCGGAAAGGTTTCGCTCTCCTCGGCATCGAAATGCCCGAAAGGATGTAAGCAGATGGATGTAGCAGCATTGGTGTCGGGAGGAGTGGACAGCTCCGTAGTCGTTCATCGTCTTTGCGAGGAAGGATATAAGCCCGCTATCTTCTACATCCGGATAGGAATGGAAGATGAGGATGGTTATATAGATTGTCCGGCAGAAGAGGATATAGAACTGACGACACTGATTGCACGTCGCTATGGATGCCCTTTCGAGGTAGTCGATCTCCACAAAGAGTATTGGGAGCGTGTGGTCAGCTATACGGTGGAAACTGTTCGCCGGGGATTGACGCCCAATCCCGATATGATGTGCAACAAGCTGATCAAATTCGGTTGTTTCGAAGAGCGTTGGGGCTACCAATTCGATCGAATCGCCACAGGACATTATGCCACAACCGATCTCCTGAATGGAAAGACTTATCTGTCTACAGCTAAAGATCCTGTCAAAGACCAAACGGATTTTTTGGCGCAGATTAACTTCGCTCAAATATCCAAACTCATGTTCCCCATTGGCCATCTATTGAAGTCCGAAGTGCGTGCTATCGCCAATGCTGCCGGACTGCCGAGTGCCAAAAGAAAAGACAGTCAGGGTATTTGCTTTCTTGGAAAGATAGACTACAATGACTTCATAGAACGTTATTTGGGAAAGAAGGAAGGCCGGATAATCGAACTGGAAACAGGGAAAGTAATAGGCCGACATCAGGGTTACTGGTTTCATACGATAGGGCAACGCAAAGGGTTGGGACTCAGTGGAGGGCCTTGGTTCGTAGTCAAGAAGGATATCAAACGTAATATCATCCTCGTTAGCAGAGGGTACGACCCTGATACCCAATACGGCAAGACGATAGAGATGGAGACTTTCGACTTCATCACTGAGGATGCTTATGAAGCAGGGTATTGGAATCGGGAGGATGCTACACCCGTGACATTCAAGATTCGGCACACACCCGAATTCACGCGCGGATTGCTTTATAAGGGCGAAAAAGGTTATCGCCTTGAGAGCGAAGAGCGAATCCAGGGTATTGCCCCCGGGCAATATTGTGTGATCTACGATGAAGATCACCATCTCTGCTACGGAAGCGGTATGATCACGAAAGGGAGATAGCTCCTCTCTTATATTATATTTTGGATAGCATAACCAATAGAAGCATGAAAATTATCAGTTATAATGTCAATGGCCTTCGGGCTGCGATGAAGAAAGATCTGATCGGTTGGCTTCGAGAAGAGAATCCTGATGTGCTGTGCCTGCAGGAAACTAAGATGCAGAATGACCAATTCGAAAAAGAAGAATTTGAAGCACTGGGCTACCGCTCGTATCTTTTTTCGGCTCAAAAGAAAGGATATAGCGGTGTGGCTATCATCACAAAGCATCAACCTGATCATATAGAATACGGCATGGGTATGGAAGAATACGATGCGGAAGGTCGTTTTATCCGTGCCGATTTCGGCGATCTTTCTATCGTAAGCGTTTATCATCCATCCGGGACGAGTGGCGATGAGCGTCAGGCCTTCAAGATGGTTTGGCTGGAGCACTTCCAATCTTATGTCAATGAACTCCGCAAGAGTCGCCCTAACTTGATCCTGTGCGGTGACTACAATATCTGCCACGAACCTATCGACATTCATGATCCCATCCGCAACGCCAAAAACAGTGGTTTCCTTCCGGAAGAACGTGAGTGGATGAGCCGTTTCTTAGCGGACGGATATGTCGATACTTTTCGTCATACCCATCCGGAGTTAGTCCTATACTCTTGGTGGAGCTATCGCTTCCAAGCACGCAGTCGCAATAAGGGCTGGCGCATAGATTACTGTATGGTGACAAACAATCTGGCCGACCGAATAAAAGGTGCCTACATATTGAATGAAGCCGTTCACTCGGATCACTGTCCGATAGTCCTGGAAATAGCTGAATAATCACATCGGAAGCAGTCCGGCTTCTACCCGTATCTCAGATATTATTTTCCCTAATACAAAACGATCCTTCCCATGAATATACAGCAGCTCGAATACATAGCCGCATTGGATAAGTTCCGACACTTTGCCAAAGCTGCAGATTACTGCAATGTGTCACAGCCTACGCTTAGTACCATGATTCTCAAATTGGAGGAAGAACTTGGAGCTAAGCTTTTCGACAGGAGCCGACAGCCAATAGAGCCGACATCGATAGGCGCGCTTGTCGTTTCGCAAGCCAAGCAAATACTATACGATCTTAACAGTATCACACGGATAATCGAGGAAGAGCAGCAATCGCTCACCGGCAGGCTGAATATAGCCGTTTTGCCAACCATCGCACCCTATCTCCTGCCTCGTGTCTTCCCAATCTGGAAAAAAGAGCTGGCAGGGTTGGAAATACATGTCAGTGAAATGCAGACATCCCGCTGTCTGGCATCCCTTCTGTCCGGAGAAATAGATATGGCTATCATAGCTTCCAAAGCCGAGACCGAAGGTCTTGAAGACGACTTGCTCTATTATGAGGAGTTTCTGGGGTATGTATCGCGCTGTGAGCCGCTATTCGAACAAGATGTAATTCGCACTACCGAGGTCAACCCACATCGTCTCTGGCTGTTGGACGAAGGTCATTGCTTCAGAGATCAGCTCGTTCGTTTTTGTCAGATGAAAGGATTGCATGAACGTCAGACGGCATATTCCGGCGGTAGCATGGAAGCATTCATGCGACTAGTGGAGAGCGGTCAGGGAATTACATTTATCCCACAACTGACCGTAGAGCAATTATCACCTTCGCAGAAAGAGCTGGTGCGTCCGTTCGGTATGCCTCGTCCGGTAAGGGAAGTACGTTTGGCCGTGCGTCAGGATTATTCTCGCCGGAAACTTCGTGAACAGTTGATTGGCTTGTTGCGTTCGGCCGTCCCATCGGATATGCACAAGTTGCAGACAGGGCAGCATTTGGCTTGAACGAATCATATTTCCTATTTTTGTTTCGTTCACTTGGTTAGAAATTGCTCATGTCTCTGAATAAAATCATCTTGATAGGCCGTACGGGCAAGGATCCCGAGATTCGGTATTTCGATAGCAATTCGGCTGTCGCAAACTTTTCGCTGGCTACTTCCGAGCGAGGCTACAAGCTGGCCAATGGCACTGAAGTGCCGGAGCGAACGGAATGGCATAATGTGGTTGCCTATCGCGAGTTGGCCATTTTTGCCGAGAAGTGGATCAAGAAAGGGAGTCTCCTATATGTCGAAGGAAAAATCCGCTACCGCACGTATGTAGACAATACAGGGGTTCGTCGGCAAGTGACGGAAATCCTTGCCGAGAAAATCAACTTTTTTGAAAGCGGTTCCTCCAATCGAGACGAAAGCAGAACTTCACAGACATCTTCATCGACTCAAGATACGATGCCCCTCGCGTCTTCTTCATCCGTCCGTGATACGGCAAAAGAAGAAAGCTCGGAACCTCCGTCCGACCTTCCGTTCTAACCCAAATCAGATTTATTTTGGACTTACACCTTATTACTGATTTTTTTGAAGGGATTCGGGTCAATCCTATCGGTGCAGCAGCCATAGTGGCTTTCATTATCGACCTGCTTCTTCTTTGCTGTTCGGCTTTTATGTCCTCCTGTGAGGTGGCTTATTTTTCACTAAAGCCGATCGATCTGCAGAACATCCGCGAACGGAATCACTCTTCCGATATTGCGCTTTCCAATTTATTAGACAATTCGAATCAGCTATTGGCTACTATTCTGATCGGGAATAATGTGATTAATGTAGCCATCGTTATCCTTTCCAATTATGCCATCGAGCAGACGTTCGTTTTCTCTTCTCCGATCATTGGATTCCTGATCCAGACCATACTCCTGACCACTGTTCTTTTGCTGTTCGGAGAGATTCTGCCGAAAGTGTATGCACGGAAGAATCCGCTGCAATACTCGCGCTTTTCTGCTGCAGCTATGTCCGTTATCTATAAGATATTGTCACCGTTTTCAAAATTGCTGGTCAAAAGTACCGGCATCGTTACCAGAGGTATCAGCAAGAAGAAATACGATATGTCCGTGGATGAGCTCTCGAAAGCAGTAGCCCTCACCACTACGGAGGGAGAGCCGGAGGAGAAAGAAATGATTAACGAAATCATCAAATTCTATAATAAGACAGCCTGCGAAATCATGGTTCCGCGTATCGATATTGTGGATGTGGATCTGAGCTGGCCATTTCGTAAGATGCTTGACTTCGTTGTTTCGTCGGGTTATTCCAGACTTCCCGTTTCAGAGGGGTCAGAAGACAATATCAAAGGGGTGATTTACATCAAAGATCTAATCCCACACATGGATAAAGGCGATGAATTCGACTGGCATCCTCTGATTCGTAAAGCATATTTTGTCCCCGAAAACAAGCGCATAGATGATTTGCTCGAGGAGTTCAGAGCCAATAAGGTGCATGTCTCCATCGTTGTGGATGAGTTCGGTGGCACTTGCGGACTGATCACGATGGAGGACATATTGGAAGAGATCGTCGGCGAGATTACGGACGAGTACGATGAGGAAGAACTCCCCTTTAAGGTTTTGGGGGATGGCAGTTATCTTTTCGAAGGAAAAACGTCTCTCTCCGATGTCCGACACTATCTTGATCTTCCGGAAAATGCTTTCGGTGAATTGGGGGACGAGGTAGATACGCTTAGTGGACTCTTCTTGGAAATCAAGCAGGAACTCCCCCATGTGGGCGATACAGCAGTGTACGAGCCATTCCGCTTTCAAGTGACCCAAATGGACAAGCGCCGAATCATCGAAATCAAGATTTTCCCTTTCGAGCGCACTTGGGAGGTCGAATAGTCACCTCTTCGCCTCAGTCGAGCAGCCATTCCGTAATGCAGTTGATCCCCATTGAAATCCCCGGAATACTTGTCGGTCGCTTTGAAAAAGGCTCCGACAACAAACGTGAGGATGAAAGGCAAAGGATCTCTCTCCTCCTTCGACGGGTTTTCCCTCACGATACTCCGCAAATCGGACATCTGCCAAGTGGTAAACCGATACTTGATTCGGCGCACAATATCAGTATCAGCCATACGGGTTCTTATGGAGCTATCTATGTAACACCGTCAAGCCTGATACCGGGCATCGACATCGAGATGCTATCGGATCGTGCTCTGCGAGTAGCCCCACGGTTCATGAATGAGCAAGAGTACGAATGGCTAATGTCTGCCGATGAGGCGAGACGACGATTGCTTGCGACCATCATATGGAGTGCCAAAGAGACTGCATACAAAATTTTCAATCCCTCCGATGCATCCCTCAAACGCTTTGATGCAGCACTTCCCTTCGAGCTGCCGAGCGAAAACACGCTGTTTTCTTTCGAACTGATCTATTCGGATTCGTGTACCGGCGACATTCTCATTCCTGTTCAGGCTCTTTGCACCGGCGAATTTATCCTCACCTGTGCATGCCATTGCAGCCATAGCCGCTAATTCCCGAAGTCGGATTTAGATCCTGTCGTGTACTGAAAAAGTTGACAGTTGGGGTGTGCGACAAACCAAGAAAAAAATTTCAAAACATCTCAGCAATTCGGAGCGCCTTCGTATCCTCGAAGAATACCTCACCTCCGCTGCCAAGTAGTTCAGCGTCAGCGTTTTTTATCGCGCCAAGAAGGTGGCGAAATTTCCGCATATGCGGAAATAAATTTTCGTATATACTCCGATAAATTTTCTTATATACGGAAATATATTTCTTTATATACACAAATATCTCTCTTTATATACACAACAAAAAGAGGCTCGGAATATTGCTCCGGAACTCTACAACTACAGAAGAATGAATCCCGAGCAAAGGGCTAAATCTGCTTGTGTAAACCTAAGGGGAAATACCAATCGACAGTTGTAACCCCAGCATAGGACTAACCGGTATGTGTGTAAACTTATATGAATCCCGCTCACCCCAACTGTCAACTTTTTTCGGTACACAACGGTGGAGACTGACAGCTGGGGTCCTTTTTTATTCATTGTAAGGGCTGTTTATCGCTTTTGAAATGCCCTCAAGGTTAGTGTTTATCGGCCTTGTAGGTATATTACAGCCTGCAATTTGACCTATAGATCTGATTGCATGATTTTGGCGATAGCCTCTTCGATGTTCTCCATCGGCAGATTGCCCATCGTTTGCGTCGGTATTCCTTTTACCGGTACGAAAAGAACCATCGGAATACTTCTGACACCGAAAATCCCTGCCAACTCTTTTTCTTTGTCCACATCGACTTTGTAGACGGTGAGTTTACCGGCATATTTCTTGGCCACCTCTTCCAATTTGGGCGAAAGGCTGCGGCACGGGCCACACCAGTCGGCATAGAAGTCGATAATAGCAGGCTTATCACCTTTATAGACCCATTCTTGGGGATTGGCTGTGTAATCATATATGTGTTCGCGCATGTATTCAGCCGTGATATGGATGATTTTGCCATCTTTCTCTCCCTTGCTTTCGGCAGAGACGGTTTCTTCTTGACGAGTGTCATTCTTGGAAGTACAGGATGCAGTCATTGTCCCCACTGAGAGGAGGAACAGAGAAGCCAAGAGAATGGCTTTCGAGCAAATGTTCTTTTTCATCTTGTTTCGTTTGAGTTTGTTCTTGTTCTACTTGCTTATAAAAACGGAAAAGCGGCCAAAAAGTTCATTCCCTTTCCGGTCGCTTTCTCAAAAAATACTGCTGTCGGCTACTGCCGACGCCATATCAGTCTGTGTTTTTAGAGCCGTTTGATAAATGCCCGACGCGTTTTGTGGTGTTTACGTTCGAAGTAGTTCCACTGCATTTGCACGGCCATATTGGTTTCCAATTCGGGATTGCTCTCTGCATACTCCACTCCGTTCTTTTGGAAGATCGGGATCATATTATCGAAGATGAGGGCGTTCACACCTTTGTTTTGATACTCCGGCAATACGCCGATCAGGTAGAGATCGACCACACGAGGTCTACCTTTGAGAGCTTTGAGCAGATGGACGAATCCGAAGGGCCAGAGACTTCCTTTCGCTTTCTTGAGTGCTCGGCTGAGATTGGGCATGGTGATGGAGAAGGCGATCACTTCGTCGTCTTCCTCGCGGACGATCACCGTAACGAAGTCAAGCCGCACCATCGGGATATAGATATTGACATAGTAGTCTATTTGAGCTTCGGACAACTCGGAGAAGCCGTAGAGCTGGCTATAAGCCTTATTGAGGGTGCGGAATATACGATGGGCATAGGGCATGACCTCTTTGCGTGTTCGGAATTTGAGAGTCTTGAGTCCGTACTTTTGGCGTACGATCTCGGAAATGCGACGGTGCTTTTCCGGAATTTCAGTAGGTACGAAGATCTTATACTCCTTCCAGTCCTGATCTTTGATGAATCCCAGACGTTCAAGCTGTTTGGGGTAATAAGCGTAGTTGTAAATGGTAGCCATCGTACCCAGCTGGTCGAAGCCTTCGATAAGCATCCCTTCGTGGTCCATATCGGTGAAACCCATTGGCCCTTGCAGCATATCCATCCCCTTGGAGCGTGCCCATTCGGATACGGCATGGAAAAGGGCATCTACGACTTCATTGTCGTTGATGAAATCGACGAACCCGAAGCGAGCGTTGTTCTGATTCCAAGTTTCATTGGCACGGTGATTGATCATACCGGCGATGCGTCCCACGATCCGCCCTTCACGATAAGCCAAGAAATAGATGGCTTCGCAGAACTCAAAAGCCGGATTGCGGTCTTTGTCCAAGGTCATCATCTCATCATCGATCAGCCCCGGCACATGGTAGGGATTATTTCTATAGAGATCTATATTGAACTGAACGAATTTCTTCAGCTCGGCTTTGTCCAATACTTCTCTTATTTCTACAGCCATAAAACTCGTATTTAGTTTACCTAAGTAGTCAAAGGTTACACCGGATTTTGTACCTTTCACGCACAAATATAACTGAAATAGTTAATCATTATGGATAAAATCCGCATCTACTGTGACAATCTCGATCGCTACGAAGAGTTTCCACATGGCATATCTTTAGAGCGAGTGGCAGAGTACTTTCAAGACGATTTGGGCTTTCGTCCTTTCAATGCACAAGTCAATCATTGTACACGAGACCTTGGTTTCAGATTATATGAGCCTTCCGATGTCCTGTTCGCTTCTTTTTCGGACGAATCGGGTATGCGAACTTACGTCCGAACGCTCAGCTTCATATTAAGCAAGGCTGTTGCAGACATATTACCCGGGAGCAAACTTTTCATCGAACATTCATTGTCCAACGGTTACTATTGTCAGATCAAGAATGCTCATATGATCACACCCGGAGAGATCGTGCGGATCAAGGAGCGAATGGAGTCGCTTATAGTCGCAGACATACCTTTCCGAGCACATTGTGAGCGCACCGAAGAGGTGGCGGCCATGTTCCGCTCGATGGGCTATGAGGACAAAGCCGATTTGCTGGAGACGAGAGGCATGCCATATTCTCGCTATTATGATTTGGATGGCTACCCCGATTATTATTATGGTAGCCTTGCCCCATCGACCGGCTATATCGGACTGTTCGGCTTGGAGCCTTATTTGGATGGAGTCCTTCTGCGTATTCCGAGACGAGATAAGCCCGAGGAACTGGCACCATTCGTGCCTCAACCGATGATGAGACAAGTCTTTGCCGATCATGATCGACTTTTGGATATTCTGCAAGTGACTCACGTAGGCAGCCTGAATAAAGCTGTCGATCGAAACGACATCTCCACGATGGTACAGGTGTCGGAGGCTATGCAGGAGAAACAGATTGCCGCCATAGCCGATGATATAGCACATAAATACAAAGAAGGAGTAAGGGTGGTACTAATCTCGGGGCCTTCCTCTTCAGGTAAAACCACTTTCTGCAAAAGACTGCAAACGCAGCTCCTGACCAATTATATTCGCCCCTACGGACTTTCGCTCGATGACTATTTCATCAACCGCGAGGATTCGCCACGCGATGAATCCGGAGACTATGATTTCGAATCGCTCTACGCTTTGGATCTGCCCCTTTTCAATAAGGATCTGAAGCAGATGATCGCCGGTGAAGAAGTGAGCCTGCCCACCTATGACTTCACAACCGGGATGAGGGTGTACAAAGGAAATACCATACAGCTGAAAGACGGAGATATCCTGATCCTCGAAGGCATTCATGCGCTGAATCCGGAGCTGATACCCGGTGTGCCCGAATCAAGTACGTATAAGATCTATGTGAGTGCTCTCACTGCAATAGGATTGGATGCTCACAATCGGATCCCCAGTACGGACAACCGACTGATCAGGCGATTGGTGCGTGACTATCGCTATCGCAATTACTCCGGTCTGGGGACATTGCGTCGTTGGCAGAGTGTCCGACGAGGAGAGGAAAAATGGGTATTCCCGTTCCAAGAGAATGCACACGTCATGTTCAATAGTGCCATGCTCTACGAGTTGGCTGTTTTGCGTGCTTACGCGGAGCCGATCTTACAGGTAATCCCTCGTAACGAACCGGAATATGCTGAAGCCCGTAGACTGCTACGCTTTTTGAGCAGTTTCCGCATGATACCGGCACGTTTGCTTCCGAACAACTCTCTGATGCGTGAGTTCCTCGGAGGAAGCACATTCCACTACTGATGCCGAATCAGTCCGTAATAGCAGGAACAAACCGAGACTTGGGTAACATTTGAAGACGCCGGCTGAGTCATATCTCGGCATATTTTCAGCAAAGGAAACGACGTAATCGGGCTATATAACCGACCTCAATTCTCAAGAATACGAACTAAGAGCGAAAGCCTTTTGGTTCGTATTTTTGTTTGTACCCCTGATCGAGTGTCCGAATCGGACTCGTCGGGAAGGAGCTTTTTTGCTACTTTTGCAGAGCGGCAGAAAACCCTCATGAATGTATGTCCATATATTTGGAGAAAGCTAATTTATATCCGAAAATACTTTACTAACGACTCAATGAAAACAGATATGTACTCCGTTACTCTATTACACGTTTGGCCGCAGGTCTATTGTGTCCTGCCCGTATCAGCATATATGGTCGCAACATGCGGACAAAGCGGATTTTATTCTATGAGGAGTAAAGCCGTATAGTCTTTCGATAGCTCACCTGATACATAAGGCACCCGTCGGATTCAAGAGAAAATCCGACGGGTGCCTCTGTTTTTATCCCCTCAAGAAAAAGCCTTTAGGAAGTTGTGATTTATATACAAATCATTTTCGATCTATATATTTATTGAAAATCATTTATATACAAAATGAAAACGATTTATATATAAATCAAAAATGATTAATATATAGATTGTTCATCGAACTAATAAAAAGAGCTTTTCGATCTGAAAAAGGCTGTCATGTTACGTACTTTACCTCGAATTTCGATCTCTCAGAAGTGCTTATTTGGAATCATTCCAAACACTTCTTCGTTGTTGAAAACTTTTTTGGCGCATATTTTTCGGTGAATATTCCGTTTTTTTCAGCTTCGAAAATGACCCATATCGAAAGATTTTGCTTTTACCTTATACTCATCAAAAAACGAAAGAGAACACAGGTTGCCGTTCTTCATTCATGCATAGCCATGACGGTCATTTTTTTACTTGTTCTGAGCATTTTTCCCTCTTGATTCTTGACCGGCCGATCGACGGAGTCGACTACTCTCTATTGATTAAGGAAGGGCTTTTTGTACTTTTGGCTGACAGAAACGATAAATAACTTCGAAACGATGACCAACTCCAACTCCTTATACGAGAGACTACAGACAGCGGACTCATTCTTCCTGATGGCCGGCCCCTGTGCCATAGAGAGCGAAGATATGGCACTGCGCATTGCAGAGCGAATAGTAGAGGTGACTTCCCGACTGGGCATTCCGTATATATTCAAGGGATCGTACCGCAAGGCCAACCGCTCGCGTATAGATTCCTTCACCGGCATAGGCGACGAAAAGGCACTTCGCATTCTGGGCAAGGTAGGCCGGGAGTTCGGTGTCCCGACGGTGACGGACATACATGAGACACACGAAGCGGCTATGGCTGCCGAGTACGTGGATGTACTCCAGATACCGGCTTTCCTCTGCCGGCAGACGGATCTGATCGTGGCGGCAGCCCACACCGGGCGAATCGTCAATGTGAAGAAAGGGCAGTTCCTCTCGGGCGAAGCCATGGCTTTCGTGGCACGAAAGTGCGTGGACAGCGGCAACAGCCAAGTGATTCTGACCGAGCGTGGCAATACCTTCGGCTACACGGATTTGGTGGTGGACTACCGGAATATTCCGGCAATGCGTTCGCTGGGCTTTCCCGTAGTAATGGACGTGACTCATTCCCTCCAGCAACCCAATCAGGGTAGTGGCGTGACAGGGGGAAAACCCGAGCTGATAGAGACCATCGCGAAGGCTGCCATAGCCGTAGGTGCGGACGGGCTTTTCATCGAAACGCATCCCGATCCTGCTTCGGCCAAAAGCGATGGAGCCAACATGCTCCGACTGGATTTGCTCGAAGGGCTGCTCACGAAGCTGATGCGCATACAGGCAGCGATCAGGGATTGAGCCTGCAAGTAACCGTCTTATCGGCCGATTACACATATTGTAGGAAGGTCCTGTCAGGAACCGAAAGAAATATGATCGAGGAGGAAACGAGGCTGATTCGCTCCTCTTAGAAATCCCGACATTATGTCCCCAACCGGCGAACTCCCCCTTCCATAACAAGAGTCGCAGCATCCCTCTCTTGGCTGTACATAAATAACTTGTATCTTTGTGCAACTATAAAAAAGAATCAAATACTATTCCCCCTTTTATGGAATTAAAAAAGACTACACGTATCGAAAGCGATCTTATCGGAGAACGCGAGATACCCGGCCATATTCTATATGGCGTACAGACGCTGCGTGGTATAGAAAACTTCCCCATCAGCAATTTTCATCTGAACGATTACCCCCTGTTTATCAATGGCTTGGCCATGACGAAATGGGCGGCTGCAGTGGCCAATCATCGGCTCGGTCTCTTGACCGATGCCCAGAAAGACGGCATCGTGAAAGCCTGCAAGGAAATCCTCGAAGGCAAGCACCACGAGCATTTCCCCGTGGATATGATCCAAGGCGGTGCAGGAACGACCACGAATATGAACGCCAACGAGGTGATTTGCAACCGTGCCTTGCAGATCATGGGACACGAGGCAGGCGAATTTGCCCACCTCTCTCCTAATGATCACGTGAACTGCTCGCAGAGCACCAACGATGCTTATCCGACAGCTATCCACCTCGGCCTTTATGCCACATATCTGAAGTTCCGCCCCCATCTTCTGGATCTCATCGAGTCGCTGCGTGCCAAGAGCCGCGAATTTGCCCATGTACTCAAGATGGGACGTACTCAGCTCGAAGATGCTGTGCCTATGTCTCTGGGACAGACGTTCGGCGGATTTGCTTCCATCTTGCAGGATGAAATCAAAAATCTGGACTTTGCCGCCGAAGAGTTCCTGACCGTGAATATGGGTGCTACGGCTATCGGCACGGGTATCTGCGCCCAGCCGAACTATGCCGAATACTGCATAGAGGCTCTTCGTGAAGTCACCGGCTGGGACATTCGTCTCAGTGCCGATCTGGTAGGGGCTACGAGCGACACTTCCGTGATGGTAGGATATTCGTCTGCCTTGCGCCGTATCTGTGTGAAGGTGAACAAGATTTGCAACGACCTGCGTCTCCTTGCCAGTGGTCCTCGTTGCGGTTTGCACGAATTCAATCTGCCTGCCATGCAGCCGGGTTCGTCCATCATGCCGGGTAAGGTGAATCCTGTGATTCCGGAAGTAATGAATCAGATCTGCTATAAGGTGATGGGCAACGACCTGACCGTAACGATGGCAGGCGATGCAGCCCAAATGGAGCTGAACGCTATGGAGCCTGTGATGGCACAATGCTGCTTCGAAAGTTCGGATCTGCTCATGAACGGATTCGATACGCTGCGTACACTCTGTATCGATGGCATCACGGCCAACGAGGACGAATGCCGTGGGTATATCCGCAACAGCATCGGTATCGTTACGGCTCTGAATCCGATCATCGGCTATAAGAATTCGACCAAGATCGCCAAGGAAGCGATGGAAACGGGACGTGGCGTTTACGACCTCGTTTTGGAACACGACATCCTGTCGAAAGAGGATCTGGATACGATACTCTCACCGGAGAATATGATCAAGCCGGTCAAGCTCGACATCAAACCGCGTCGCTGACCCCTTTAGCGAAATATGAAACGGGGCTGTGCGAGGAGGAGAGACTCCTGTTCGCGCAGCCCTTTTCGTTTGACTTTATACCATGCGGAGGGATGGATGTGGGAATGAATGCTAACGACTATCTTTGCCTGACTAAGCATTAAAGAATGGAAAAGGTACATTATGCCGCCATAGACGTCGGCTCGAATGCTGTGCGCCTACTGATCAAATGTGTCAATAGCGAAGGAATGGAGGAGCCTCTCAGCAAGGTGCTGATCATGCGAGTTCCCATTCGTCTGGGCGAAGACTCTTTTACCAAAGGATACATAGGAGAGGAAAAGGCAGACAACATGGTACGGCTCATGCGGGCATACAATGAGATGATGCAGATATATCGGGTAAAGGACTATCGCGCCTGTGCCACCTCCGCCATGAGAGATGCATCGAATGCCGAAGCCGTGATCGCACAGATCCGAGAGAAAACAGGTATCCATATAGACATCATTGATGGAGATGAGGAGGCACGCCTCGTTTCGGACAATCATATCGAACAGATTATTTCCGACGGAGGCAATTATATCTATCTGGACGTCGGTGGAGGTAGTACCGAGCTTACACTTTTCTCCGATACCCATATCAAGCATTCGCAGTCGTTCGACATCGGTACGGTACGTCTGCTCAGCGAAAAGGTTCGCCCCTATGTTCGAGAAGCATTCCGCTCGGAACTCATGGCCATTACAAAAGAATATACCGACATCACGATTATCGGCACGGGAGGCAATATCAATCGCCTTGTCCGTCTGAGCGGATCGGACAGGGGGTCTTCTCGCTATAGCATCATGCCGGTAGAAGCACTGCACAAGACATACGACCTGCTCAAGCCCATTTCAACCGAAGAACGAATGGTACGCTTCCACCTCAAACCCGACCGCGCGGATGTAATCATCCCGGCAGCAGAGATTTTCCTTGAGGTGGCGGACATTACCGGAGCCAAAACCATCATTGCTCCTATCGTAGGATTGGCCGATGGTATCATCGAAGACCTCTATATACGCCATCAGTCTCGACCCTCATGAAACGACAGCAGAAACAACGGAGGAAAGCAGGGACGCTCTCTGCCACCGTAGGACAAGCCTATGCCAATCGGCTACTGATCCTCACAGAGGTGTTGGCTTTGCTTTACGTCATCATCACGGGGATCATCCTCCTTATTATGCGCCCCACCATGCCCGATGCCGACACACTGCTTCTCAATCGGGTGGAAATACTCGTAGGAACAGGCATATTCGCATTGCTCTATTATCGCTCTCCTTCTCGATTCACTTGGGCACTGCGCATCATCTTTCAGCTGATGCTGCTCAGCTATTGGTATCCGGAGACTTTTCTCTTCAATCAGCATTTCGACAATCTGGATCATATCTTCGCCCAGGCCGAACAGATCGTTTGCTTCAGTCAGCCGGCTATTTGGTTTAGCCGGTTATTCCCCCACTGGATAATAAGCGAAGTCCTCCACTTCGGCTACTTCATTTATTACGCGCTTATTGTCGGAGTCATTCTCTTCTACTATATCTCCAATTACAGGCAGGCCGAACGCGTTGCTTTCGTGCTGTTCGGTTCTTTTTATATCTACTATCTGATTTATACTCTCCTGCCGGTAGCCGGGCCACAATTCTACTTCCCCGCCATCGGTTGGGATAGCGTAGCGGCAGGGCGATTTCCACCCATCGGTCAGTACTTTGCCGCACACCCGGAGCTACAAGAGATGGAGGTGGCGCATCAGGGACTGTTCTATCGTCTGGTCAATATGTCACAGCAAATGGGGGAGCGTCCCACTGCGGCTTTTCCCAGTAGCCATGTCGGTATTACGACGGTGATCTTCGCTTTCTTTCACCGAAGTAGCCGGAAGTTATTCTGGTACCTCCTGCCCATCGGTATTTGCCTGACATTGGCGACTGTCTATATACAAGCACATTATTTCATCGATGTATTGGCCGGTCTGGTTTCGGGACTCTTATTCTATTACGGAGGAAACAAACTGTATTCGTGGCTGGATATCGTCATCAGTGGCCGGAGGAGCAAACTGCAAAGCATACCGGCCGGCCGGTGAACGAACGAAAAAACGAATATCTTTGCGGATATAGCTAAAGTGAAATATCTAAAAGACACTATTTCAATGGAAAAGCCTTATGTATTAGGAGTGGATGTAGGCGGTACCAACACCGTATTCGGAGTGGTGGACGCTCGTGGCAATTTGGTTATAAGTTCGTCCATCAAGACCGGAGCGCACAACGATCTGAACGATTATATCAAAGATCTGACTGCCGGCATCAATCAGTTGATCGAACAGGTAGGAGGGAAAGAGAAGATAAAGGGTATCGGTGTAGGTGCTCCCAATGGAAACTATTATACCGGATCGATCGAGTTTGCGCCCAATTTGCCTTGGAAACAGACCAAAATACCCTTCGCCCAAATGCTCACCGATTCATTAGGTATCCCCACGACACTGACCAATGATGCCAATGCTGCTGCCATCGGGGAGATGACCTATGGAGCAGCTCGTGGCATGAAGGACTTCATCGTTATCACGCTCGGTACGGGGGTCGGAAGCGGCATAGTAGTCAATGGCAGCTTGGTGTACGGACACGATGGATTTGCCGGTGAGCTGGGACACATGATCGTTCGCCGCAATGGTCGCATGTGCGGTTGTGGCAGACAGGGCTGTCTCGAGACTTACACCTCTGCTACAGGAGTAGCCCGTACAGCTCGTGAATATCTGGACATCCGTTCGGACAAGAGCTTGCTCCGGAACATTCAGCCCGATCTGATACGTGAGTTCGATATAAAGAAATGGCACAACACATTGGTTATTAGTGTGTTTTATTTTCCACACAGTGTTTTTCAGGCACTTATATTGCTTTCAGATGGCTTTTTATCTACATCTGAAACCCAATGACTTAGAAGCCGCCCCTTCTTCCCGATCATTATGCAGCCGGAGAATCACAAAAGAGTATGATTTACAGCTACTTGTTATTTTTATGGTATGTTCGCTTAGATCGAACTGGCGTGATCTGATCACTTCGAAAGATGTTTACGATGCAGCTATCAGTGGCGATGGCCTTGCTCAAGAGATATTCGAGACTACGGGAGCCATCCTCGGAGAGGCTTTTGCCGACTTCGTTACATTCTCCAGTCCGGAAGCGATCATCCTCTTCGGTGGTCTTACCAAAGCAGGTGACCTGCTGATGAATCCGATCCGCCACCACATGGAAAAGAATGTGCTGAATATCTACCGAGGGAAGACCAAGCTGCTCTTCTCTCAGCTCAAAGAGAGCGATGCCGCTGTGCTCGGGGCAAGTGCTTTGGGATGGGAGGCAAAATAAACGCTGAGCATCCGCTCGCACCTTTCAGATACTGTCCGCGCTGCGGAAACGATGGTTTTGCGGAGAGAAACCCGAAAGCCAAATCGTGTCCGAAGTGCGGATTGATTTATTATGCCAATCCTTCTGCTGCGACGGCTTGTTTCATTACCGATAGTGCGGGCAGACTATTGGCCGTGCGCCGAGCCAAAGATCCGGCCAAAGGCACACTCGATTTGCCCGGCGGCTTTATGGATATGGACGAAACGGCAGAAGAGGGTATCATCAGAGAGATCCGTGAGGAGACAGGAATAGAAGTCGAAGCAGTATCTTATCTTTTCTCGCTTCCCAATATCTATCCCTACGGAGGGATGCGCGTCCATACGGCCGATTTGTTTTTTGCAGCTCAAGTTTCTGATTTTTCCTCAGCCATAGCAAGTGATGATGCAGCCGAATTGGTGATATTGGCTCCGGACGATATAACCCTTGAAGACTTCGGATTGGAATCCATACATCAGGCTGTGGGGCGTTGGTTAGCCCGAAAAAAGAATCAAAATCGATGAAGATCCTCAAAAATCTGGCACTACCCATTGCCATGGCTTTGGGGGTATTGGCATGGCCTATACTGTCGCCGCTTTCTTTTCTGATACCCTACATGATCTTTCTGATGCTCTTCTTTACCTTCTTAAAGATCTCTCCTCGGGATATGCACTTCTCCCGACTGCATCTGCTGTTAGCCCTTATACAAATTACACTCGCTATAGGAGGATTTTTCGCTTTTAGGTTGCTCGATCCCATCGTGGCAGAAGGCGTTATGATCTGCTTTATCTGTCCTGCTGCCACGGCTTCGTCCGTCATCATCGGAATGCTCGGAGGCAATATCGCCTTCGGTGCTACGTATGTGCTGCTTACCCACATGGGAGTAGCGGTATTGGGGCCTTTGCTGTTTTCTTCGCTGAGTACGGCACATGCCGATATGCCGTTTTGGTCTTCCGTCATCCATATTCTTTGGGGTGTCTTGCCTCTGGTAGTGGTTCCTCTATTGGCTGCTTGGATCATTCGTTTCACGACCCCTCGGACACATGCCCGGCTTCTGCGCATTCCCCAAATGGCTTTTTGGCTATGGGTTGCCTCGCTGGCTATCATCATGGCCAAAACGACAGGCTATGTGATAGCACAAGGCTCCGACAGCATCCGTTTGGAACTGCTGTTGGCGTTGGGTGGTCTGCTAAGCTGTTTGCTGCAGTTCGGGTTGGGCAAGTGGCTAAGCAAACGATATTTGAAAGAAAGCATTACGGCCGGCCAGGCATTGGGGCAAAAAAACACTTCGCTTGCCATTTGGATGTCGCTTACCTATTTGAATCCGATAGCTTCTATCGCACCTGCAAGCTATGTGGTATGGCAAAATTCGCTCAATTCCATCCAAATCTGGCTATACGATAAACGAAAGAATAAAACCGACAGACAATGAAACTAACAGACCGATGGTTTACTTCCATCAGTGAGGATGAGAAGGGCAACATAGTATTCGTCAATGGACGCTTGGAGCTTGACGAATTCCGACTGAGTGGCAAGCTGAAAATCCGAATCGAAATACGCTGGTCTTACGAAGCCGACGAACAAGGTCTGCCTACAGAATCGGCAGGCAAACAGATCGAAGAGATCGAGCTGCTCATCCGTAAGGCTATGGAAAAGGACAAGTTGGCCATCATGACAGGCAACTATACCGGAGGCGGAACAAAGTATTGGGTCTATTATGCCCGTACTGAACGAGTATTCGGCGAACGGCTCAATGAGGTGTTGGCCCCTTACGAAACATTACCGCTGGAGATAGAATGCGAAGTCGATACCGACTGGGAAGAGTACCTCGATATGCTCTCCATGAAAGACGAAAATTCGATATAGCCATTATGCCATCTCTCTGTGGCGAGGGGAGCTATTTTCTTATTGGTCAGCTTCGGAACCGGATCGACGATAGGATTGATTGCGCGGATGGTAGGTCTCGATTTCATGCCGGAGAGTTTCCCTGTCGATATGGGTATAGATCTCTGTCGTGGCAATGTTCTCATGGCCAAGCATGAGCTGAATGGCCTGCAGATTAGCTCCTCCCTCGAGCAGATGGGTGGCAAAGCTGTGACGGAATGTATGGGGGCTGATACTCTTCGTTATACCGGCTTCTTCTGCCAGCTTCTTGATCATGACGAAAACCATGATGCGGGAGATGGCTTTGCCGCGATTGCTCAGAAACACGTACTCCTCCTGTCCAAGAACAGGGGTCGGGCGTTCGGGATCGGACAGATACCGCTTCAGCTCGGTGATAGCAGTCTCGCTCATGGGTACAAGACGCTGTTTGCGCCCTTTGCCATCGATACGCAAAAATGATTCGTTGAGGAAGAGATTGCTGAATTTCAAAGAAGTCAGTTCGCTGACACGCAGACCACAGCTATAGAGTATTTCCAGAATGGCGCGATTGCGTTGGGCTCCCTGAGCTGCCGGATCGATCGCTCCGATCAATCGATCGACCTCTTCGATGGTCAATACCGTAGGCAGATGGACACCGATGCGAGGGCCTTCGAGCAACTCGGTAGGATCCGCTTCGATATACTCTTCCAAAACGAGGAAGCGGAAGAAGCTCTTGACGCCGCTGATGATACGCGCTATCGAACGCGCACTGATGCCGAGGTCATACAATTCGGCTACAAAATGTTGAAGATTTTCATACGAAACCTCTCGAAAAGAGATGTTTTCAGCCGTGAGATAAGAGTCTAACTTGCTCAAATCCTTTAAGTAAGCATCCACACTGTTGGGCGTCAGGTGAAGCTCCAAACTGAGGTAGGACTTGTAACGCTTGGAAAGGCTATCTTCTATCATTGTCAAATATCTATACCTTTGTAGAGGTTGTGTGCCAACCTATGCACACACCGGAACGAGAGTCTGCGCCGTAAGCCGTTTTTTTATGGCTCTGCCTCCCAAAGATAAACAATCGTTATGAAGCTTATACACATTATCAATGGCCCCAATCTGGCGTCGCTGGGCAAGCGAGAACCGGAAATCTACGGCACTCGTTCGTTCGATGCTTATCTCGAAGATTTGCGAGACCTTTATCCCGATGCTACCATCTCTTACTATCATAGCAACCATGAGGGCGAGCTGATCGATGCCCTTTACCGCGCCGAGCAAAGCGGTGCCGTGGGGGTAGTGCTCAATGCCGGTGGTTATACGCACACGTCCATTGCCTTGCTGGATGCCATCCGAGCCATCAGCATCCCTGTAGTGGAGGTACATATCAGCTCCATCTTTGCACGCGAGGAATACCGCCGGCAGTCGATGATCGCGCCGGCTTGTCGGGGAGTCATATCAGGTTTCGGTCTGGAGAGTTACCGGTTGGCAGTAGACTTTCTGGTCAGAGAATAAAGCTACGGCATACAAAACGATGGGTCTGAGAAATCATTAGGCCCATATCTTTACAGACTAATACTGCTCTGGAAATAGATCTGGTCAAATATCAGATCTCATGCAAACGCTAAGGAGTATGACCATCGACGAATATATTGCGACACACACATCGGCCGAACCGCCCCTCTTGCAAAAGTTGGATCGGGATGCTCATCTGCACCTGATGCGTCCGCGGATGCTCTCCGGACACCTGCAGGGACGTTTTTTGTCGATGATCTCTCATCTGATGAGACCACGCCGGATCTTGGAGATCGGCACCTATACCGGCTATGCCTCTCTCTGCTTGGCAGAGGGATTGACTCCGGACGGACTGCTCCACACACTGGAGCGCGACGACGAGATGGAGGACTTCATCCGCCGCTATCTGGAGGCATCGGATTTGGGGGGTAAGATCAGATTACATATTGGGGAGGCCTTGGATCTACTACCGGACCTGGTCAAGAACGAACGCTTCGATCTGATTTATATGGATGCAGACAAGAGACAATACACCCTTTACTATGAAATGATCATAGACCACCTGCCTCCCGGAGCACTCATCCTGGCCGATAATACGCTGTGGGACGGTAAAGTGGTGGCCGAGCCTCTTCCGACCGATAGCCAGACACAGGGTATCCTTCGCTTCAACGAAAAGGTCTTGCAGGATGAACGTGTGGAGAACTTGATAGTTCCGATGCGCGACGGGTTGAGCATGATTCGTGTACGATGAACAATAAGACGAACTCCTTGTTTTAGGAATAAAGATATGATTACAATGAGTCTAAAAATATTTCTAACAGCATTATCAGTTATGGCAACAGTAACATTACAAGGCAAAATCAACATCAATACTAATGGACAGCTCCCGGGCGTAGGTTCAGTTGCTCCCGACTTCAAAGCCGTGAAGGCTGATTTGAGCGAAGTATCGCTCTCGGAATTCAAAGGAAAAAGAGTGGTAATCAACATATTCCCCAGTATAGATACAGGTGTCTGTGCAGCCAGCGTACGCCGTTTCAATCAGGAAGCATCTTCTTTGGACAATACGGTAGTACTCTGCCTTTCCAAGGACCTGCCTTTTGCACAGGCTCGCTTCTGTGGTGCCGAAGGTCTGGACAAGGTTATCACCGTTTCAGCTTTCCGCTGCGACTGCTTTGAGAAGGGTTATGGTCTGTTGATGACCGATGGCCCTTTGAAAGGTCTCTTGGCTCGTGCCGTCGTTGTGGTGGACGAAAACGGTAAGATCATTTACGAAGAGCTTGTTCCCGAGATCACTCAAGAGCCGAATTATGAAGCTGCTATCGCTGCACTGAAGTAATTTCGTTCAAATATCAAATATTTTCGGGGCTGTGTTCAATTTCATTGGCACAGCCCCGATTCCATTTTCAGTATCTACCAAACCGTTTCGATGCGCTTCTCTCTTTTTATCATAAAAGAAAAAGGTTGGAGGAATGGCTGTAAATTGTGAAGAGAGAGGTCGGAAGGAGCCTGAAATCAATGGGTCGGAAAGCCTTTAGTATTTGGTCTTATCCGTTTTTTCTGTCCAAAGACGAAAAGAATGGAGTGCTTCATCCTGCAGTATCGGGATGATCGGAGTAGAGCGGTTATCCATAGGACGAGCCAGCTCTTGATAGATAAAATCGTCATCGAATCCTATATCGGCAGCATCCTGCCGATTGTTGCCATAGAAAATCCGATCTATGCGTGCCCAATAGATGGCTCCGAGGCACATCGGACACGGCTCGCATGAAGTATAAATGGTACATCCTGAAAGATCGAAAGTGCCGAGCCGCTTACAAGCCATACGAATACAATTCACTTCTGCATGCGCTGTGGGGTCATTGTCGAGGGTCACACGATTGCTCGTCGCTGCAATGATCTCTCCATCTTTTACTATCACAGCACCAAAGGGCCCCCCTCCATTGGCAACGCTTTCGTCGGCCAATCGGATCGCTTCGCGCATCATCTCCTTATCCTGTTCCGTATGATTCATTGTATTGTGCATGTTCAATTGTTTGCTTCCGGTAGGTTTGTCGGCTTATGCTTCAGGAGTAGATACAGTTTCGTTCAGAGCGATTGCCGTAGGAGCGATCCCGATCAAACGGCGACGATAGAGCATTCCGACAGCCATTTTGAACGTTTTCTTGCTCATACCGGTATGTTGCATAATTTCCTCGGGCGAACTCTTATCCCCGATGGGAAGCCGACCGCCTCTTCTTTGGAGCATGTGTAGCAGTCGTTCGCTCTCGGAGTCAATACGGTCATAGCCTATCGGTTTGAGCGAGAGGTCGATTTTACCATCGTCACGGAGGCGAATCACGAAAGCTTTCACTTGTGCCCCGATAGCCAAAGGCATCGGTAGCGTATCGGAATAGATCATCCCCCAATGGGTATGATCCACGATCATGCGATAACCCGGATCGATTCGTTCGTAAACCAGTGCTGACACCTCGTCCCCAGGGGAGTAGGATGGGGGAATGTTGCCCAAATGTTTGGACAATTTCGCCGAGCCAACGATCTTACCGCTCACATGATCGATATAAGCATAGACGAAATAGCGTCCGCCTTCTCGAATGAGCTGCGTCTGTTCTCGAAAAGGAACGAAGAGATCCTTGTGTATGCCCCATTCCATATACGCCCCACTATCTGTGACGGAGACGGCATGCAGTAGAGCCACCTGTCCCACTTCGACAAGCGGCCGCATGGTGGTGGCGATGAGTCTGCCTTCATTGTCGTGATAGACGAATACCTCCACTTCCATACCAGGTGCAGCATCTGAGGGGAGGTAGCGATTGGGCAACAAAATATCCGTATCGCCTCCATCGAGATATGCCCCGATGGATACGATACGGTCGATGATCAGACGACCTATGCGTCCGAGCTGGTATTTGCTCCGCTTCATCCTCCGGGATTACTCAAGCGTAACTGACGATTCGTCGCGCAGGACGGGTTGCACCAAAATAGATTCGGGCATACCATCGCGCTGCACCTGAAAGACGCACGAAGTAATCTGCTGGTCGTTTACGTACGAACGGAAGAAGAAAAGATAGGCAAAAGCCGGCTTGTATTTGGGCTGTGCCATCATGCGTGCAATCTTCTCGTAGTTCTTGGGTGACCAATAACGACACCCGGCCAAACCATTGGCATCGGTGAAGATGTCCTCCTCAGTACGGTACTTCATGCTCTTTTTGATGAACTCTTTATAAGCAGAGGAATACTCTTCGGATCCGGACAAAGCAGGAATACCGTTGATACTGATGATACGGTCTCCGGCTTTCAGCCCTGCCTTCGCTGCCGGAGAGTCGGGGTCGACTGCTGCCACGAGCGAAAGGTCGTTGGCCTGATAGTACAGCCCCGTATAGAAGTAACGCTGACTCCGCAGACGGAACGTCGGGTTCTCACGATAGCGAATAAACGGGAATTCCATCATCATCAAAGGCACGTTGTATCGCGCATATTCTGCCAACTCCAAAGGTGTGGAAAGGAAATCATTAGACTCGCATTGCCAGAAAATTTGGAGATTGTTCCTGGCATTGATCAGCCGTACGCCGAGCTGGATTACATAAGGAGCATTGATCTCCTGTGTGCCGGCCGGCATAATGGGGATCGATATCATCCTCTTGTCACGCGGAGAATACTGCCAAGAATTATGAGGGGCGGAACTATTGAATGAGGTAAAGAGCTTGTTGTTGTCGAACAGATAATAACAATCGACGATTACATCGGGATTGTTTAGCGTCTCCTTCATTCCCATGGCACTCAGATATTTGCCCACTTCTTTGTAGACAGCTATATCGATCTCCTCGTTGTCGGGCGAAGAAGCTGCGAAAGAGTATGTACGCAGATTGGTAAAGTCCGCTTTGGTCGATGTCTTGACTTTGTATGGACGCACGATACGGCGATCGCTGGCATCCTGCAAGCTATAGAAGCTGAAAGAGCGTGCCAACTGACGTTCGGACAGAATATACCGAGACTGGCAGTCACGTCCTAAGGTGATTTGCTTGGTCCCCGACAGATCGGAGACCTCCAGTCGGGTCGTGTTTCCACTGATCAGGAGCTTCTGAAAATCCACTTCGTCCAGCGAAGCAGTAGCCTTTCCGTCCACTTTTTCAATGACATCGCCGGGTTTGAGTCCCGCCACATCGGCAGCACTGCCCGGCTCTACCGTGATGATAACAGGCCTATTGGCACCCCAATGCTCATTATAGCTGATTTGGTACTGCATACCGATGCGACAGACCTGATCGCTCCCCGTTGCGGACTGGGCCGAGGTCGCTGTTGCTGAAAACAATGTAGCGATTGCTATAGCAAATAAACGATTCATCTTCATTTCTGCTGATATTTTTATTGGATTTATACCGGTCACAATTTGTTTTTACAGAGGTCAAATATAGTCAAAAGTGCCTGATCGGTGGCCTGAGCGATAACCTCCTCACGAGTACCGCTAAGATGCAGACAGTGCGCGAAAGTGTCCTCACCGATGACAAGAGCGATCCAAACTGTGCCGACCGGCACCTGATCCGAACCGCCCGAAGGTCCGGCTATTCCCGTAGTCGCAATTCCTATATTGGCATCAAGCAGGCGGCAAACACCCACAGCCATACTGCGTGCCACAGGCTCGCTGACTACTGTATGGCTCTCAATATCGGCTTGGGACACTCCCAAAAGGCGTATTTTGATGTCGTTCTGATATGCCACGACCGAACCTCTGAAAAAAGTCGAGGCTCCCGGGCAATGAGTTAGAGCCGAAGCAATAGTCCCTCCGGTACAACTCTCGGCAGTAGCCAATGTAAGACCTCGCTCAGTCAAGAGCTTCGCCAGTTCGGAAATAACGGGATTATCCATCAGACCGTGATGCGCGAGAATGGAACAGCATCGATGGGGCAGAAATCGCCCTGCAAGTACTTATAGTATCCGGAAATGGCTACCATAGCAGCATTGTCCGTTGTATAGGCGAATTTGGGAATGAATACAGTCCAGCCATAACGTCGGGCATGGTCATGAAAAGCATCGCGCAGTCCGGTATTGGCCGATACACCGCCGGCCAAGGCCACTTGTTTGATGCTATGATCTTTGGCCGCTTGGCGAAGTTTCTTCATCAAGATGTCTATGACCGTGTGCTGAAGAGATGCGCACAGATCGGCCTTGTTCTTTTCGATGAAGTCGGGATCTTCGACCAGTTTGTCGCGCAGAGTATAGAGGAATGATGTCTTGAGTCCGCTGAAGCTATAGTCGTAACCGGACACATGAGGACGGGCAAAGCGGAAAGCATCGGGGTTGCCCTCGGAAGCCAACTTATTGACGATGGGGCCTCCGGGATAACCCAACCCCATCACCTTGGCACATTTGTCGAAAGCCTCTCCGGCTGCATCGTCGATCGTCTGTCCTATTACCTCCATATCGTAAGGGGAGCGAACCAGAATAATCTGAGAGTTGCCCCCTGAAACCAACAAGCACAGGAATGGGAAAGAGGGATGCTGTGACTCCTCACCCGGCTCACGAAGAAAGTTGGCCAGGACATGGGCATGAAGATGATTGACTTCCAGCATCGGAATGCCCAAGGAAAGAGACAATCCCTTGGCAAAGCTGGTGCCTACAAGGAGCGATCCCAGCAAACCCGGTCCACGAGTGAAAGCGATGGCATCAATTTCTTCTTTGCGAATGTCGGCACGTTTGATAGCTTCGCTGACTACCGGGACAATGTTCTGCTGATGCGCACGCGATGCCAGTTCGGGAACCACTCCCCCGTAGGCATTGTGTACGGCCTGTCCCGCGATCACGTTGCTAAGCATAGTTTCTTTCCTGACCACGGCTGCAGAGGTGTCGTCACAGGAGCTTTCGATCCCCAATATGATAATGTCTTTCTTCATTGCTGTCTCTTTTTCTATCTGCAAAAAAACGAATAAAACCTTGTTTGAGCCAATTCTTCCTCCGAGTGTTGCTGTTTTCAATTGTGATAAGGTACTGCCATGAGAAAACGAAGAGAATAATGGAATGGAACAGACATCCGAACCATGGGAGATACCTCTCTTAGAGGAAATTCCGGCCTCTTCTCAGTTGAGTATAGACTGCAAAACGACTAAGGCTGTGTCATAAAGGGGGTAATCCTTTGACACAGCCTTCGTATGGGAACTGTTATTCGTTCTGCGTGTAGCCCATAGGGGAATCGAACCCCTCTTTCAAGAATGAAAATCTTGCGTCCTAACCGATAGACGAATGGGCCAAACCGAGCCTGACACTCGTCTCCGCTTCGCAGACAAGTACGAGCAGAGGGAGATAGTCTTCCCTTACGCTAATGTATTGATGCGGCGAGCGAGCTTTGACTTCAGATTGGCGGCTTTATTCTTGTGAATAATATTCTTGCCGGCCAAGCGATCAAGCATCGATGCCAATACGGGGTATTTCTTTTCAGCTTCAGTACGGTCCGTCAGTGCACGGAACGCTTTCACTGCATTACGAGCCGTACGGGCATAGTAACGATTGTGCAGTCTGCGTGCATTTGTCTGACGAATTCGCTTTTCTGATGAAATATGATTTGCCATATCTTTCTCTTGTGATAATTTTAATTCTGTAGCCCATAGGGGAGTCGAACCCCTCTTTCAAGAATGAAAATCTTGCGTCCTAACCGATAGACGAATGGGCCTCCGGATGTTCTTAGCAAAAGACAAAAATCCGTTTTGCGTTTGCAAAGGTAGTATTAAATCTGAAATTGCCAAACGATTTTGCTTCTGCACCACGTAAGTTTCGGTGCTTTTGTCTCTTCATTTTCCATTGCCTTTTCCAAGAGCTCCACACAAGATATAGTCCGAAGAGGCTTCTTGGTATTCTTAAAGAGTGCGATCGGTCAGGAAAAGACGAACCGCAAATCAGAAGAAAGTGGTTCCGGAAATCCTGAAAACACGCGCGAAAAAAATTTCGTTTTGGTTCGAGAATTTTTTTGTTCCCGAACCAAAACGAAAAAATTCTCAGACCACGTTTTGCGGAGCTATACTCGGCAAAATTTACGAACGAAAAAGCGTGCAAGATGAGTATGCCCCCTCTCGCTGATTTTGTATCGGAGGTGGTAGAGAGTTTTGTCAGAGGGCTTGGCCATCTAAACCAAACGGCTTGAGCACAGAGGACTGAGGTCGGTGGAAAATTGCCTTACTTTTTGGGTATAGCCACGCCACCGGATTCGGCGAAGAAAGGATCTGCAAATGGATGGTTTCGCAGGATCGTTTAGCTTACGGGTTCGAAGTCGAGTTGCTTTCTGTCCAGATTGGCTTGAGCAACACGTACGGTGATGGCATCGCCCAGACTGTAGCGGTGACGATAGCGACGCCCGATGAGGCAGAAGTTCTTGTCGTCGTACTCGTAGTAGTCGTCGTCGAGACAGCGGATGGGTATGAGACCTTCGCACATATTTTCCTTCAGCTCTACGTACAACCCCCATTCGGTGACGCCCGATATTACACCATCGAATACTTTGCCGAGGTGTTCGGACATAAACTCCACCTGTTTGTATTTGATGGAAGCGCGTTCGGCCGAAGCTGCCAATTGCTCCATTGCAGATGAATGCTTGCACTTTTCCTCATAGTCATTCTTGTCTACGGAACTTCCACCCGAAAGGTATTTCGTCAGCAATCGGTGCACCATCAAGTCCGGATAGCGACGAATGGGCGAAGTGAAGTGGGTGTAGAAATCGAATGCCAATCCGTAGTGGCCGATGTTGTCCGTCGAGTAAATGGCCTTAGCCATGGAGCGTATGGCAACGGTAGAGATCAAATTTTCTTCCGGTTTGTTTTGGATGTTGTCCAGAAGCGAATTGATGCTCTTGCTTACCTCCATATTACTACCTGTGGTGCGCAACTTGTAGCCGAATCGGCGGATGAAGTCCGACAAGGTCTCCAATTTGTCGGGATCGGGCAGGTCGTGGATACGATAAACGAAGGTCTTGGCTCGTTTCCCTTGGGTCTCTTCTCCTATATGTCGGGCTACCGTCCTATTGGCCAAAAGCATGAACTCTTCGATCAGCTTGTTGGCTTCCTTGCTCTCCTTCACGATTACACCCAGAGGACGACCTTTCTCATCTATTTCGAAGCGGACTTCTTTCCTTTCGAAAGCAATCGCTCCGTTTTGGAATCGTTCTTCGCGAAGTCGCTGTGCCAGCTCGTTGAGTTTGAGAATGGCCTCCTTGCAGTCGCCTTCGCCGGTCTCGATCACGGCTTGTGCCTCTTCGTAGGCGAACCGGCGGTCGCTCTTGATCACGGAGTGGCAGATGCGATAATCCAATACTTTGGCTTCGTCATTCATCCGGAATATACAGCTATAGGCATATTTCTCTTCGTCGGGGCGGAGGGAACAAAGGTCGTTGCAGAGGCGTTCGGGGAGCATCGGGATGGTGCGATCCACGAGATAGATACTTGTGGCACGGTTGTATGCTTCCTGATCTATGATCCCGCCCTCGGTTACGTAGTGCGAGACATCGGCGATATGTACGCCTACCTCATAGCAATCATCCTCCAGCGGACGGAACGATATGGCATCATCGAAGTCCTTGGCATCCTTCGGGTCAATGGTGAAGGTGAGTACCGACCGAAAATCTTCTCTTCGGGCAAGCTCTTCTTCTGTGATCTTCCCATCCAAACGGTCGGCTGCCTCTTCCACCTCTTGGGGGTAGACATAAGGCAATCCGAACTCGGCCAAAATGGCATTCATCTCGGCATCGTTGTCTCCGGCCGGTCCCAATACGGCTTGTACCTCTCCGATGGGATTCTTGGATTGCTCCGGCCATTCGAGTATTCGGACTATTACCTTATCGCCGTTTTTGGCGTTGCCGAGGTTGTCCTTGGGGATGAAAATATCATTCGCTAAGGTGCGATCTTCCGTAACAAGGAAAGCAAAGTCTCTATTGATTTGGATCTTGCCGACGAAAGTGGCCTGCTTCTGTTCTATGATCTCGATCACGGCGGCTTCCGGCGCGCGACCACGACGTTTGGCAAAGAGTTGTACTTTCACTTTGTCACCGTCCATGGCATGTGCCGAATTTCTTTCGGCAATGAAAATGGGCGTTCCGCCCCCTTCGGGAATAAACGAATTGCGGCCATTGAACCGACGCTCAAAAGTGCCTATGACAATCAATCCCAAGGCATTGTACCGATAGCGTCCGCGCTCTATCTCATGCAGGATGTCATCCACAGCCATGTCTTCCATCAGGGAGTTCACCATTAGCTTTTGTGGTGTAGCTTCTACTCCCATCAGATGGCTTACCTGCTTGTAGTTCATCACGCTCTGAGGATTGCTTTGGAATATGTCCAAAATGGCATTGCGCATCTCCTCCTTGGTCATGCGCTTGTTCCTGCGGCCGGCACGGTTGATGCGAGGAGCGTCTCCCTTGCGGGCTTTAGTCTTGCTTTTATCTTTCTTTTTACTCATTGATTCTTTTGTTCGGAAACATCTCCCCCTGCCAATAATCGGGAAGATGCGATTAACTGTTCATTTCGAGGATAGACCTCATTATTTCCGGTGTATTGCTCAGACGAGGCACTTTGTGCTGTCCTCCCAGCTTGCCCTGCT
The DNA here is from genome assembly GCF_000010505.1 of Porphyromonas gingivalis ATCC 33277. Classification (GTDB taxonomy): domain Bacteria; phylum Bacteroidota; class Bacteroidia; order Bacteroidales; family Porphyromonadaceae; genus Porphyromonas; species Porphyromonas gingivalis. Next base: position 428,902 of record NC_010729.1, read on the forward strand.
CCGTAAGCCAATCGTGGAAGAGACCGGAGCGAGCGATCGTCAGGGAGAGTGGGAGCAGAGTCATGTCTGCATACCGCTTGGCTTCGTAGTCGGAATTGAGCGTTTGCAACTCGGCATCCAATGCTTTGGCAAACGCATTCGGATCAGCCGGTGCAGAGACAAATTCGATCAGCCAGTCGTGCCGTCCTTTGCCCTCTTCCGAAAAAAAGTGGGGCGCTACCGTATAGTCCACTGCCTGCACGCCAAATCGCTTGCATGTCGCCGCCAAAGCCTTGTCGCTATTGTCTACCATCAGCTCTTCTCCGAATGCGTTGATATAGTGCTTGGTGCGACCGGTGATGACTATCTTGTATGGTTTCACCGATGTGAAGCGTACGGTATCGCCCAGTACATAACGGTAGAGTCCTCCGAGCGTACTGATAATCATGGCATAATTGCGCCCTATTTCTACCCCTTCGAGTGGAATGGCTTCCGCTTCGGGCCGGCCGAAATGTTCCATCGGGATGAATTCGTAGTAAACTCCGTAATCGAGCATCAGCAGCATACCGCTATCCTTCGGATCATCCTGAATACCGAAGAAACCTTCCGAAGCATTATACGTCTCCATATACTGCATCCGTGAAGAAGGTATCAGCTTCTCATACTGCGCTCGATAGGGAGCAAAGCTGATACCGCCGTGAAAAAATACTTCCAATTCCGGCCATACATCCGACAAAGTCTCTCGGCCTGTAGCTGCGAGTATATCCTTGATCAAGACAAGGATCCAAGACGGTACGCCGGACAAGCTTCCGACTCGTACATGCGCCACTTCGCGAACTACGGCTTTGAGCTTCTCCGTCCACTCGTCCATCAAGAGCGTTTCTTTCGAGGGTACGCGCATGCAGTTGCCGAGCACAGGCATATTCTCGACAAGGATGGCACTCAAGTCGCCGACTTGTATATCGGCATTCATGGATACAGGGGCGTGACTGCCACCCAGTACCAACCCTTTAGTCGTGAAGAAACGACTGTCAGGTCTATTGCGTAGGTATAACGATAGGGAGTCTTTCCCCCCTTGATAATGGCAATAGTGCAGATGGCGATATGGAACGGGGATGAACTTGCTTTTGCTATTGGTGGTGCCACTGCTTTTAGCAAACCATGTACAACGTCCCGGACAGAGTATGTCTTTTTCGCCACGAAGCATTCGTTCTATTTCGGCTTGTGTCGATTCGTAATCGCGAACAGGTACGTTGCGAGCAAAACACTCTTTCGAGCTTATGCGACTGAACCCGTAGCGGATACCGGTGGATGTGTAGGCTGCACTCGACAGGATGCGCCTGAGCTGGCGGTCTTGTATCTCTTCTGCTCGGGAGGCATAGGTGTCGATGGTTTTCAGCCTGCTTTTCAACAAGGCATATATGATGCGAGTCTTGTAGTCCATCGGTTTTCTTTTCTTCACAAAAGTATCATTTTCTCATTCTGCGTTCATATCGCATAGCTTCGTGTAGTATCCTCCCAGGGCATACAGTTCATCGTGGCGTCCTTGCTCCACGATACGCCCCTCATGCAGTACGCATATAATATCCGCATTGCGGATCGTGGTCAGTCGGTGCGCTATGACGATAGCCGTTCTATTGGCCATCAGTTTCTCGATAGCATTCTGTACCAAACGTTCGCTTTCCGTGTCGAGTGCTGACGTGGCTTCATCCAGAATCAAAATCGGCGGATTCTTCAAAATGGCTCGCGCGATGCTGATCCGTTGCCGCTGGCCTCCCGACAGCTTGCCTCCACGGTCGCCGATGTTGGACTGATAACCCTCGGGCATCTGCATGATGAAGTCGTGCGCATTGGCTATGCGTGCTGCATGCTCCACCTCTTCGGCCGTGGCATTCTCTTTGCCGAAAGCGATGTTGTTGAAGACGGTATCGTTGAAGAGGATTGCTTCCTGATTGACGTTGCCGATCAGCTCACGCAACTCGTGTAGTTTTACATCCCGCACATCCGTCCCGTCTACCAGCACACGGCCTTGCTGGAGGTCGTAGAACCGTGGTAGCAGATCCACGATCGTACTCTTGCCCGATCCGCTCTGACCGACCAATGCCACCGTCTTGCCCTTCGGGATTGTCAGACAGACATCGCGCAGCACCCAGTCTTCGCCGTAGCGGAACCACACATGGTCGTAAACGACCTCCTCTTCGAACACCACGGGGTGGGGCTGTTCGGGATCTTTGATGTCGTTCTCGGCCATCAGGATCTTGTCCACGCGCGACATGGAGGCCAACCCCTTTTCAATGGCGTAGGATGCCTTGCTCAGCTCCTTGACCGGATTGATCAGACTGTAGAAGATCACCAGATAATATATAAAGGTGGAAGCATCGATCTCGCTCGTATTGTTCAGGATAAGGGTACCCCCATACCACAGTACGATGGCTATGGTAGCCGTGCCGAGAAATTCGCTCATCGGGTGTGCCAACTGCTGGCGGCGGAAGACCTTCATCGTCGTACGGCGAAACTGCTCGTTGGCACGATGGAACCGATCCTGCATCTTCTTCTCGGCATTGAATGCCTTGATGATACGCAGGCCGCCAAGCGTTTCTTCTATCTGGCTCATCAGGCTTCCCCACTGATTCTGCCCTTCCAGACTCTTGCGCTTGAGTGTTTTGCCCACCTTACCCATCAGCCCTCCGGCTATCGGTAGGAGGATGAAGACGAAAAGGGTGAGCTGCCAGCTGATGAGGATCATCCCGATCAGGTAGATGGAAATGAGGATCGGATTTTTCAGCAACATATCCAGCGAACTGATGACCGAAGTCTCTATCTCATTCACATCCCCCGAAATGCGTGCCATGATATCGCCCTTGCGCTCTTCGCTGAAAAAGGAAAGGGGGAGTCCGAGGATCTTATCGTTGATCTGATTGCGAATGTCCCGCACCACTCCCGTGCGCAGCGGAATCATGCTGTAGAATCCGAGGTACATCGAAGCCACTTTCAGAAAGGTCATCACCACCAGATAAATCCCCAGCATGATAAGCGTAAACGATGCTCCACGTACCTCTATAAGTTGGCTTACGTACCAGCTGAAATTATTGCTCAGCGCGGCTCCGGCAGCTTTCCAGCCATCCATGCTACCCCAGTCTATACCATCCATCGGCATGTAAGTGGTCACCTGCCGGTCTATCCTGAAGAGGATACGCAGGATGGGCATGATCAGAGAGAAAGACAATAGGTTGAGCAGTGCACTCAGCGTATTAGCCACCACGCTCCATGCCACATACTTCTTATAGGGTGGCACGAAACGGCGTATAGCACTGAAAAAATGCTTCATAATAATCGGGCGGTTGCAGCTAAAATCTCCGAAAGATACGTGTTTTTGGAGAAAGACGGCTCCCCGGGTCTGTGTCCCGAAGGCTCTTCCATCCGAGCTTTTCCTCCACTGCGGGAACGAAAAAACAGCAGATGGAGGGCATTTCTCTCTCCGACGTTTTTACGTCTGAAAAAATGCTCGCGCGTGGATCGTAAAAACGTGGCGCGAGAAATTTTTCGTTTTGGCGCGAGAAGCGAAAAATTTTCGAACCAAAACGAAAAAATTTAGGCGCGTATTTTCCCCAAAAATCGCACCGCAATCTCATCATTTTTCGTTCGTGATTTCTCTGTAAGCGGCTACTCTTCGACGGAATTCCTTCACCTTTTTCCATGAGCGGAAATATATAGAATAGATACATGTTTGCTCCCTTGAGGCAAATAATACCGAAGAAGAATGCCAGCCGACTTGCTCCTTGATACTTGTCGCCGTTTCCCGACAGTTGAGGGGAGGTCCGAATGTGGAAAATCGACATGGTCTTTTAAACTTATTTCTCTTTTCCCCTCTATTTCAGTTGTAGGGTAAATCGTAAAATACCATTTCGGAGAATGGGAACGATAGCACCTATTTTTCTTTTCAAACTTTTCTTATGCGATCGATTTATCAATTACTGTTGTCAATACTCCTTGCTTCTCTTGGTTTCGTCGGGCTGGAAGCCCAACAAGCCGGAGTAGCAGGTAGAGTATTGGACGAAGAAGGCAACCCCATGATTCAAGCCAACGTACAGCTTGTACAGAGTACCGGCCAAGTAGCCGTTGCCGCAGGTGCCACTAATGAAAAAGGGTTGTTCAGCCTGAAAACGTCACAGGAGGGTGACTACATTCTGCGCGTTTCATATGTAGGTTACACTACCCACGACGAAAAAATATCTCTTAGAAACGGGCAAACCATTACGCTCAAAGATATATCCATGAACGAAGATGCCCGTCTTCTACAGAGTGTGACGGTGCAGGCTAAAGCGGCAGAGGTCGTGGTACGCAACGACACGCTCGAATTCAATGCCGGATCCTATACCGTAGCACAAGGAGCTTCTATCGAGGAACTGATCAAGAAGCTACCCGGAGCAGAGATCGGATCCGATGGGAAGATCACCATCAACGGCAAGGACATTAGCAAGATCCTTGTCGATGGCAAAGAGTTTTTCTCCAAAGATCCACAGGTGGCAATAAAGAATCTTCCGGCCGATATGGTCAATAAAGTACAGGTACTGAACAAACTGAGCGAGCTGTCGCGGATGAGCGGTTTCGATGATGGAGAAGAAGAGACCGTAATCAACCTGACGGTGAAGCCCGAAAAAAAGAAAGGCCTCTTCGGAACGCTTCAGGCCGGCTACGGTACTGACCAACGCTATATGGCCGGAGGGAACGTCAATCGGTTCGATGGGAATAAGCAATGGACATTGATCGGTAGTGCGAACAATACGAACAATATGGGCTTTAGCGAGATGAGCAGCGAGATGGGATCCATGACCTTCTTCTCTCCCCAAGGCGGTGGTCGACGCGGCTTCGGCAATAGTGGAGGTGTTACGTCTTCGTCGATGCTGGGCGGCAACTTCAGTGTCGAATTCTCCTCTGCCCTTAATACGGGAGGCGATGCACGCTACGGATACAACGACAAGGCCATAGAGACGACCAAACGTGTGGAAAATATCCTCGCCGAAGGGAATACTTATATGGACGAAAATATATTGGAACGCTCTTTCTCTCACAATGGTCAGGCTCGATTCAGGATGCAATGGAAACCGTCCGAACGTACCGAAGTGGTATTCGAGCCGGATCTTTCGATATCGAAGATTGATGGGTTCTTTAACGACACATACGAGACGAAAGATGCCACCGGAATCTCTATCAACAAAGGTTCTATCCACCAAACTACACAAGGAAACAACTTCAGACTGAACGGAGAATTGGATATCAGTCACAAGCTCAACGATGAAGGCCGTACAATCAGTGCCTCCGTCAGTGGCGGTCTGACCGACGAAGACGGAGATGGCATATATCAGGCTGTGCTCCAAAGCGTGGAGACGAATCAAAAGCAATTCAACGACAACTCCAACCTGCAATATCGCCTTCGCCTCTCGTATGTGGAACCGTTGGGTAAAAACTACTTCGCACAAGCTATTCTGAACAGACGTTTCTCTCGTCGCAATTCGGATCGTGAGGTGTACCGACTGGGCGATGACGGGCAATACTCCATATTAGACAGTCAGTACGGACTCTCCTACAGTAACGAGTTCACCCAGTATCGCATCGGACTCAACCTCAAGAAGATTGCCAAAACGTGGGACTACACCATAGGATTCAATGTGGATCCCAACAGAACTGTCAGCTATCGGAACGTAGCCGGAGTAGAGCAGGACAAACTGGCTTTCAATCGTGTCAATCTCTCCCCGATGCTCCGAATCAACTACAAACCGAGCAGGACTACCAACCTCCGAGTGGACTACCGAGGACGCACGACACAACCATCCATCAATCAGATCGCTCCCGTTCAGGACATCACGAATCCGCTATTCGTGACGGAAGGCAATCCCGGTCTGAAGCCGAGCTATTCCAACAATGTGATGGCCATGTTCTCGGACTTCGATGCCAAAAGTCAGCGAGCTTTCAACATTGTTTTCTTCGGCAACTATACATTCGACGACATCGTCCCCAATACGCACTACGATCCGTCTACAGGGATCCGTACCACTCGTTACGAAAACGCCTCCGGTACATGGCAAGCGAATCTTCATGGGACACTATCGGTTCCACTCAAGAACAGGGCATTTTCTTTCAGGATGTCCTTGTTCAACAGGTTGGCCGAAGGACAAAGCTTCATCAATGACGATAAGAACAAAGCTCTCTCTTTCCGAACGAGGGAACGCCTGACGCTGACCTGTCGCAACAATTGGATCGATACGAGTATCGGTGGCAATATCGGATTCTATATGGCTAATAATAGTCTGAGCGGACAGAAAGATTCTCGCACATACGATTTTGGCGGCAATTATCAAGTTGCCCTAACGCTTCCCTATGGATTCCGTATCGACAGCGATGTTGAATACAATACGAACTCCGGTTACAGTGGAGGATTCAGTCTGGACGAATGGCTTTGGAATGCTTCGCTTTCATACAGCTTCCTCCGTGACAAGGCCGGTACACTGCGTGTCAAAGGCTATGACATCCTCGGTCAGCGGTCAAGTATCAGCCGTTCTGCTACGGCCATCAATATAGAAGAGAGCATGTCCAATACGATCGGACGCTACGTGATGGTGGACTTTATCTACCGATTCAACGCCTTCAGTGGTGGTGGATCTCGCAGCGATCATCAGCGTGGCAATATGAATCGTCCGGGCCCACCTTTCGGCGGTGGCAGACGACCGTCCTGATCAGACGCCACCTATCTGCAAGAGACAAAGTGTGTAAGTGTTTTTATAACAAACCGATCGAGGGGCTGTGTCAAAATTTGATTTTGTCGCAGCCCTCTTTCTTTGCTCCTTGCAGTCGGTTAGGCAACCGGCTTCATCTTGGAGGCCCTACTTTATTAGCTTTTCGAAGACATAGAAGCGAATCAGGCTAAGATTGTATTTATTCTGTACAGACACTGAAAAACAGTCAATTGACAACGAAATCTCCCGGAAAATGCCGTGCGACAGTCTCATCTGTCGGTTTAACAGCTATCTATCGGTTTCACAGCTCGCACGGAACCTCCCACTCCCCGAACCTGCCATCCGACACAGAGCAGATAGCATCTTCCATCAATAGACCATAGTATCCTCTCATATGAGACCATAGTATCCTCTCATGCGAGACCATAGTATCCTCTCATATGAGACCATAGTATCCTCTCATGTGAGACCATAGTATCCTCTCATATGAGACCATAGTATCCTCTCATAGGAGACCATAGTATCCTCTCATGCGAGACCATAGTATCCTCTCATAGGAGACCATAATATCCTCTCATGTGAGACCATAGTATCCTCTCATATAAGCGTATCGACTTGGGTCAAAAATACATTCCGTGCTTTCTTGTATCGATTCGCTGACATGACGTCCCTGAACGAAACCTCTTCGTTGGATGATTTTCCTTGTCGTGCCATCGTTTTGTGTATTGATCATACCATAAACACACAAAACAATCGGCCGACACACAATAAAATGAATGGATAAATGGATAAAGTGCCTGCTTATTGCACAAAGGTCTTCTTAGAGCAGGTAAGGATTTTGTTTGACAAACCACGTGAGGAATTGCTCGAAATGATCTTCTCTTCCCCTGCTGTCGAGTCCTCTGATCAAGAAAAAGACTTGCCCGATGAGAGCCGTCTGTCCTACTTGTCTATCGTAGAATAGTGGGGCGATGGGCTTGTCCTTGTGGCCTGCTGCCGGTGATCCATGGCTTTTTTGGAACGACAATTCAAATGGCATAACTTTGTCCGGACAATAAAAACCACAAAAGCATGGATTTGCATTTCGAAAATATCAGGCGGGAATATGACAAACGAAGCCTTTCCGCCAGCGACCTGACACCTACTCCTTTCGACCTTGTCACCAGATGGTTGCAAGATGCGGTCGAAGCCAAAACATATGAGCCTACAGCCGTTATCGTCGGGACGGCTACTCCTGACGGTCATCCCAGTACGCGAACCGTTTTGCTCAAGGAGTTTTTGAACAACGAATTTATCTTCTACAGCAACTATGAGAGTCGCAAGGGGCAGCAAATGGCTGCTAATCCGCACGTCTGTCTCACATTCCTCTGGCACGAACTGGAGCGTCAGATACATGTGGAGGGGGATGTACGCATTTTAGAGCCGGAGCTTAGCGATGCTTATTTTGCTACACGTCCGTACAAAAGTCGGGTAGGGGCGCGCATTTCGCCACAGAGTCGTCCTATACCGGGGCGTTCTTTCATCGTACAGGAATTTATGAAGGAGTCGCTCAAATATGCCGGTCGGACTGTGCCACGTCCTGACACTTGGGGTGGCTTTGCCGTGAAGCCGGTACGAATAGAATTTTGGCAAGGGCGCGAAAGCCGCTTGCACGATCGCTTCCTGTACGAACTCCGGCCCGATGCTTCCTGGTCTGTTCACCGCTTGGCTCCGTAACTATCTGTATCCAAATACAAAAACTACCTCATTCGAATGAAACAAAAACTAATCCTTGCGATACTGCTTATGTCTTTCGTTTCTTTGTTTAGTTGTGCTTGCAAGAATGCTGCACAGACAAATACCCCGGCGGACAAGTCGATCGTAAACAATGTAAACGCCGATCGCTTCCGCGAATTATTGGCTGATCCTGCTATACAATTGATCGACGTTCGCACTGCGGAAGAGTATGCCCAAGGTCATATTGCCAATGCCAAGCTGTTGCCCGTCACGGACAGTAACTTCAAGGAGCAGGCCGATCAGGAGTTGGACAAGGCGCATCCCGTAGCCATTTACTGCCGGAGCGGAGGACGAAGTGCCAAAGCCGCCGATATTCTTTTGCGTAGAGGCTATTTTGTTTACAACCTTCTGGGCGGATATAAAGGCTATCCGTACAAGTAGTGATACTTGGAGAGCTTTCGGGACAGGTTTCTCTACTTGCTCTCTACCCATAGCTCTTGTTTTCTTCTCCTTTATGGTTTCACCCCGAATGGATCGCCCTAAGCCTTCATATATTGTTCGAATAGCAGCCATTCTCTGCTTGTTTGTCGGCAGGCCTTTGTTTGCGCAGAGCTATGTGGACTACGTCGATCCGCTGATCGGGACGCTAAGTTCTTTTGAGCTGAGTGCGGGCAATACCTATCCGGTGATCGGTTTACCGTGGGGAATGAATAGCTGGACACCGATGACCGGTGTACCCGGTGACGGCTGGCAATATACCTACTCGGCACACAAGATTCGCGGATTCAAACAGACCCACCAGCCCAGTCCATGGATCAACGACTACGGCCAATTCTCCCTTCTTCCCCTTATGGCACCGCAGAAGCCATCATCGAACGACTCCGTAGCTCTGACTAAATGGTGCAAGCAACTCTTTTCGGACGAACAGGCCTCGTGGTTCTCGCACAAAGCGGAGACGGCGACGCCATACTATTATAGTGTCTATTTGGCCGATTACGACACACGCGTGGAGATGGCCCCGACCGAGCGTGCAGCTATCTTTCGCATACGTTATTCCGGCAATACCGAAAGTGGCTCCGGTCGATGGCTTCGTCTTGATGCCTTTACCGGTGGTTCGGAGATTAGCATCGTGGATCCTCACACCGTAGTGGGCATATCTCGCAAGAATAGCGGAGGTGTGCCGGCTAACTTCGCCTGTTATTTCATCTTGCAGTTCGATATTCCTATGGCCGATGTCCTGCTTGAGACAGATACCGGCAAGACAGACGAAGGCACAAGGGTATGGGCAGCCTGTCGCTTCGATTCGCAAGAAGTTACCGTCCGGGTGGCATCTTCTTTTATCAGTGTCGAGCAGGCCGAAAGAAATCTTGCGGAAGTCAAAGGGCAGAGTTTCGACCGGATCAGACTTGCCGGTCGCGAAGCTTGGAATAAGGTGCTCGGACGCATACATGTGGAAGGAGGAACGAAGGATGAGCGCACTACATTCTATTCCGCACTCTATCGCTGTCTGCTTTTTCCCCGTCGCTTCTATGAGGAGGATGCTTCCGGCAATTTTGTGCATTACAGCCCCTACAGTGGAGAGGTACTTCCCGGTTATCTCTATACCGATACCGGATTTTGGGACACTTTTCGAGCCCTTTTCCCCCTGCTCAATCTGCTGTATCCCGATGAAAACATTAAAATTCAGGAAGGTCTGCTGAATGTATATCGCGAGAGTGGCTTTTTCCCCGAATGGGCCAGTCCGGGCCATCGGGATTGTATGATAGGCAACAACTCTGCTTCTGTTCTGGCGGATGCCTATCTCAAGGGTGTTCGGGTAGAAGATACCCGTACACTGATGAACGGACTCTTGCATGCTACGAAAGCCGTCCATCCGAAAATATCCTCCACGGGGCGCAGAGGTTGGGAGTGGTACAACTCCTTAGGCTATGTTCCGGCTGATGCAGGTATCAACGAAAGTGCTGCCCGTACGCTCGAATATGCTTATAACGATTGGTGCATCCTCCGACTGGGGCGCACATTGGGTTGGGATAGAGCAGCATTGGACACGTTGGCTCATCGTTCTATGAACTATCGTCATCTGTTCGATCCGGAAACCAAACTCATGCGCGGTAGAAATCAGGATGGTAGTTTCCGGATACCTTTTTCCCCTTTCAAATGGGGAGATGTATTCACGGAGGGCAATGCCTGGCACTATACTTGGTCGGTCTTTCATGATGTGCAGGGGCTTATCGACCTGATGGGAGGAGATCGCCCGTTCGTGTCTATGCTCGATTCGGTATTCAATACTCCTCCTATGTTCGATGAGAGCTATTACGGATTTGTCATCCACGAAATCAGAGAGATGCAAATAGCGGATATGGGCAATTATGCTCATGGCAATCAGCCCATACAGCATATGATATATCTGTATAATCATGCCGGCTATCCATGGAAAGCTCAGGAGAGACTACGCGAAGTGATGGGGCGGCTCTATCGTCCTACTCCGGATGGGTATTGCGGCGATGAAGACAACGGACAGACTTCGGCTTGGTACGTTTTCTCTGCTCTTGGCTTCTATCCTGTTACACCCGCTACGGATCAGTATGTGCTCGGCTCGCCGATTTTTTCCAAGGTAATACTCTCTTTTCCCGATGGACACAAAACGGTGTTGCATGCTCCGGCCAACAGTGCCGATACGCCTTACATCCGCTCGATCAGCGTAGAAGGAAAAGAATGGAGCTGCAATTACCTGACTCACGAACAGCTTCGCTCTTCTGCATCCATTCAATGGATGATGGACACGAAACCCAATTATAACCGTGGTACGAAGGAAAGTGACAGACCTTATTCCTTCTCCACGGAGCAACAGCGTCGCGCTAATCACAGTAATTAATGATACATTTCCCCACTTCGGACTATGAATACGAACAAAGCATTTACGCCCCGACGATCTATACTGATGAGCTTGCTTGGCTTTTTCCTCCTTGTGCTAAGCTCTGCCGGATGTAAAGATGATGTCCAGACCGACATATTTAAGGGGCCTGTGGACTACGTGAATCCTTATATGGGCAATATCAGTCATCTGCTCATTCCCACTTTTCCCACTGTGCATTTGCCCAATAGTATGTTGCGCATGTGTCCGGTACGAACCGACTATACTTCTCAGTTAATGGACGGACTACCCTTGTTGCTGACCTCTCATCGCGGAGCAAATGCTTTTCGTCTCAGTCCGTTGAACCACCTGCCGGATTCCATCCCCGCAGTTGCGAGCTATACCTATGACAATGAAGCGGTGCGTCCTTACCGCTATTCCGTCTTGCTCGATGAGGAGGATGTAGAGGTGGATTTTGCGCCTTCTTTTCGTAGTGCCATTTACCGCTTGGGCTTCAATGCCGATAGCAGCCGGCATTACCTCGTCGTTCACTCTGAGAAAGGGGAATTGACTGCCGAAGGTAATGTCATATCCGGCTATCGCTATTTTCAGGACAGTACGCGAGTATTTGTCTATATGGAGACGGAGCAGCAGCCTGTGACGTACGCTCGCCGTTCGGAAAAAGGCGAGTACATCTGGAATAAGGGCAAGGTAACGGGCAAAACTCTCGTGCTGAACTACGATCTGGCCGGAACGGATCTCTTCCTTCGCTATGGTATTTCCTATATCAGTGTGGCACAAGCCAAAAAGAATCTTCGTCAGGAAATACAGGCTTACAACGTGGAAGTGGTGTCCAAGATGGGACGGAACGAATGGAACAAAACATTGGGCAAAGTGCAGATCGAGGGAGGTACGATTCCTCAGCGACAGGTATTCTACACCAGTCTTTATCGTACTTATGAACGGATGATCAATATCTCGGAGGATGGTCATTTCTACAGTGCCGAAGATCATGCTGTGCATCCGGATAGGGGCATTCCTTTCTATACAGACGATTGGGTGTGGGACACCTATCGGGCTGTACATCCCCTGCGTATTCTTTTGGAGCCGGAGATGGAATCCGACATGGTCAATTCCTACATTCGTATGGCTTTGCTTAGCAGGGAGAAATGGTTGCCTACCTTCCCGGAAGTGACAGGCGACAGCCATCGTATGAATGGCAATCATGCTATAGCCATGCTTGCCGATGCCTATGCCAAAGGTCTTACGGGTTTCAATTTGAATGAGGCGTATACGGTAGCCAAAAAAGTGATGGCCGAGAAGACGTATGCACCTTGGCGGCGTATGCCCAAAGGCGCACTCGATCAATTTTTCGATGAGAAAGGCTACTACCCCGCATTGCCACAGGGCCAAAAGGAAACCGACCCTACCATACACTCTTGGGAGAAGCGGCAGGCAGTAGCCGTTACGCTTGCTATTGCTTACGATTATTGGTGCCTTAGCCGATTGGCACAGTTCTCCGGTCACGAGCACGAAGCGCGTGAATTTCTGCGTAGGAGCTACGACTACCGACATCTTTACAATTCGGAGACGGGATTCTTTCATCCCAAAGATGAGAAGGGACGCTTCATACAGCCCTTCGATTACGAATTTGATGGAGGCCCGGGTGCACGAGATTATTATGACGAGAACAATGCCTACACTTATCGCTGGGATGTACAGCACAACCTCCATGATCTGATTGCCTTGATGGATGGGCCGGAACAGTTTGTCAGTTTCTTGGATCAGACTTTCCGCACACCGATGAGTACATGGAAGTTCAATTTTTATTCCAAGCTGCCCGACCAGACAGGCAATGTAGGACAGTTTTCCATGGCCAATGAGCCGAGCCTGCATATACCCTATTTATATGTCTATGCCGGTCAGCCATGGCGAACGCAGAAGTTGATCCATGAGCTTGTAAACGAATGGTTCCGAAACGATCTGATGGGAGTCCCCGGAGACGAAGATGGTGGAGGGCTGAGTGCGTTCGCCGTCTTTTCGATGATGGGATTCTATCCCGTCACACCGGGTTTACCGGTCTATGTGATCGGTAGTCCTTTTTTCAGCAAGATAACGATCGATCTCGGTGGAGGCAACCACCTTACGATCATCGCCAACGGTGCCGGAGCTGAAAACAAATACATCCAAAAGGCCGTGCTCAACGGGAAAACCTTGGATAAAGCATGGTTCCAACATAGCGACATAGCCCAAGGCGGCATTTTGGAGCTGAAGATGGGACCGCGCCCCAACAAACTATGGGGAGTCGATACGCCTCCTCCTTCTGCAGATCCCTATCCGGGCGACTGATCCTTCCCGACTTTCCCTTGATTGTGACGTGTACTGAGAAAAGTCGTATGTTGTTTTTGGTGCCGAAAGACGGAGAATTGCCGAGCCTAAAATCTCAAAAACTCGAACCACAAGGAAAATCTTTACGTGCGAGATTTTTTTGCTTTTGGCTCGAGTTTTATTTTTTTCTCGAACCATCTTTTTTCGATCCGCAATTATGCTTTTTCATGCTCTGCAACCGCTCGGAAAGCAATTCCTGCTGCCTGTCGAGAAAGGCTTCGGCAGCAGAGGCCGTGGTGCATACCGGCTCCCTTATAATATAGGTATGCCTCATGTAATTCTTCATAGATATAACGACCAAACAGATCCCCATTATACAGAACAAACTGAACCATAGACCAAGAAAGAAACTCGGATTCAGAACTCCGTTCGAGTGCTTCTTCCTGAATTTTCCTTAGTGTTGCATTTATTTGTGGAATGCGTTAGCCTTGATGTGCAAATACATATCTGAAAGGAATTTGGGAAAAATGGTATATTTGCAAGTCTCTTCGAAAAGTGTACGGCACAATGGGTATTCGTGACAAAAGAGCAAGTCTTAACAGCAAGAAGCAACGCATCTTAGCCTGGTGGCGTCGCCATTGGTACGTCAAGTATCTGGTGGTAATCGGCTTCTTCTTTCTGGTGACGTTCGTTTTCGGCGATGCCAATATCAGCAAGCAGATTCGCTACAAAAGCCGTATCAACAATTTGAAGAAAGAACTACGGGAGGTAAAGGAACGTTATCATCAGGATAGTGTGCGACTGGAAGAAATCCGGGCGAACAAACAGGGAATAGAGCATACGGCCAGAGAGTTGTATCTGATGAAGCGACCCGAAGAGATCATTTTTCTGATCAAGGATAGCGTCCAAGACAAACAATAACGAAAATAGGGGCAGCAGGGATGAACCCACAGCAGATTCGTGAGATAAGCTACCGTGTCGGCAGTCTCCTTTTGATCTTCGGAGCAGCATCCAGATTGGTACGCTTTGTGCCCGGAGATTACCTCTACGCATTGGGGGCGGTATTCTATCTGCTTTCCTATGCCCTGACTCCTGTTGCGGATTTGGATACTCGTACGCGCAGGCTCTACCGGATGAATGTCCTTTCCGGGGCTTTTTTCGTAGTCTCGGCTATATTGGTCTTTGTACGAGCAGATTCCCTTTGGCTCTTGTTTTTTGCCATTGGTGTGATCTACATGATTTATGCTTCCTTGCTTCTGCTCTTCAGGAAAGGATCGGGAGAGCAAGGAAAAAACAAGAAATAAGATTCTCTACAAACGAAATATGCAACCTCCAAAAAGTCGGTCACCCCGCCTGAGACGTCAGCCGGACAAGGTTTTCGAAGTCAGAGAAGAGGATACCCTCTTGCCTT
The DNA here is from genome assembly GCF_000010505.1 of Porphyromonas gingivalis ATCC 33277. Lineage (GTDB taxonomy): Bacteria > Bacteroidota > Bacteroidia > Bacteroidales > Porphyromonadaceae > Porphyromonas > Porphyromonas gingivalis. The sequence goes on from NC_010729.1 coordinate 443,924, forward strand.
TTCTCGTTCGTATGCTGAAGGATAATAGCCGCACGTCCGTTAAGCAGATATTGACGAGACGGCAAGTTTCCATCAACGGTGTGCCGACTACTCGACACGATGCAGAGCTGAAAGCCGGCGACAGGGTAATCGTGCATCGGACACAGCTGCCGGAAGAGCTGCGCCATCCTTTGGTGCGGATCATTTGGCAGGACGACTATTTCGTCCTGATCGAGAAGAAAGCCGGAGTCTCCACTGTAGCCAGTGGCGTCAATAAGGACAGGACTGCTCTGCGCATCGTTAGCGATCATCTCAAGCAATATGATCCGGAGGTGAAAATCTTTATGCTCAACAGACTGGACAAAGATTCTGCCGGAATGGTGCTCTTTGCCAAGAATAAAGAGGTACAGGGGTTTGTGGTGGACAAATGGTCCAAGGTCGTATTGGAACAGCGTTTCGTGATGGCGATCGAAGGAGAGATGCCCGATGCCGAGGGTACGCTGGATCCTCCTCGCTATCAAACTTCGATCAAGGGCAAGCAGTCTCGTATCGTGGCTGAGACTCCTTCCGTTCATTCGGTGGGAACGGCTCGTTACAAGGTTATTCGTCGCGGAGCGGTATGCTCGCTCGTGGAAGTGACTTTGCTGAGCGGTCGGAACAATCAGCTTCGACGGCAAATGGGGCAGTTGGGTATTCCGATTGCAGGTGATTGGAGGCAGGGTAGTTCTTTCCGCCATCTGGACTGTCTGGCCCTACAGGGAACGCGATTCGTATTCCGTCATCCTGAAACGGGAGATACGCAGGAATATAAGTTGCCTTTGCCCAAACTCTTTCGCCGCCTGATACATCTCGAAGAAGGCACTGCAGCAGACCAAACAATATCAAAGACAAAAAAACGTTCCAAATAGGTAGCTGACTAAATTTTAATAATCCAACATATAATAATGACAAACAAGAACCACAGAAACAGCAAATGGACGGTAGCTTTAGCCCTACTGTTTCTCTCTATGTTGCCCATCGGGGCATCTGCTCAGATTATCAAGGATGTAGTCGTTTGGAAAACCTCTCTTCAGGATAGCGACACGCCTGAGAAAACATTGGTGTTTACGGCCACGATCAAACCCGGATGGCACCTTTATGACCAAAATCTGCCCGAGGATGGCCCTACATCCACAGAATTCCTGTTCGATAAAATGACGGGAGCCAAACTTGTCGGTAAGGCTATTCCTGACAAAGCTCCTGTCAACCGATACGACAAGCAGTTCGAAATGGATCTGAGATGGTACGAGAAGACTGTCTCTTTCCGTCAGAAAATTCAGGTGACGGACCCTGCCAAATTCTCTATCAAAGGTGGTGTTCGCTTCATGGCTTGTAATGATGAAAACTGTCTGCCCCCCGAAACGAGCGACTTCTCTTTCGATGCTTCGATGATCAAGAGCAAGGCTGCAGCTCCTGATACCGAAGCTGAAGCAGCTGAAGCGGTTGCTGCCGAGACCGCAGCGGATACTACATCGCAGACCGATGCTGCCGAAGCTCTTTCGTCCAAGGCTGACTTGTGGACACCGGTTGTTAGCGAGTTGCGTGCATACGGTGATGATACGCTCAAGCAGGCGGAGAGTGCTCCGTGGAAGATTTTCCTCTACGGTTTCCTCTACGGTTTTGTTGCATTGCTTACTCCTTGCGTATGGCCTATGATCCCGATGACGGTGAGCTTCTTCCTTAAGCGTAATAAGGACAAGAAGAAAGCCGTGAGAGATGCCTTTACCTACGGAGCTTCCATCATCGTTATCTACGTAGTGCTCGGCTTGCTCATTACGGGTATTTTCGGTGTCAATTCTCTGAACAGTTTGGCTACGAATGCGGTCTTCAACATCATATTCTTCCTGCTGTTGGTAGTCTTCGCTATCTCTTTCTTCGGAGCATTCGAGCTGGTGTTGCCGTCATCTTGGACTAACAAGCTGGACAGCAAGGCGGACTCTACGACCGGTTTGCTCAGTATTTTCTTTATGGCCTTTACGCTGGCTTTGGTGTCCTTCTCTTGTACCGGTCCTATTATCGGTACGCTCTTGGTACAGGCTGCTACAGCCGGCTCCAAACTGGCTCCGGCCATGGGCATGCTTGGCTTTGCCACTTCATTGGCTTTGCCCTTTACTCTTTTTGCGGTCTTCCCCAGCTGGTTGCAGGGTATGCCTAAGAGCGGAGGATGGTTGAATATGGTGAAGGTGGTACTCGGCTTCCTCGAATTGGCTCTTGCTCTCAAGTTCCTCTCCGTGGCAGACTTGGCATATGGCTGGCATATCCTCGATCGTGAGACTTTCCTCGCTCTCTGGATTGTCATTTTCGCTCTGCTCGGTTGCTATCTCTTGGGATGGATCCGTTTCAGCCATGATAGCGAATGGCCACATCTCTCTGTGCCGCGCTTTATGATGGCTACTGTCTCTTTGGCTTTTGCTGTATATATGATCCCCGGTTTGTGGGGGGCTCCGCTCAAGGCTGTAAGTGCTTTTGCTCCGCCGCTCCACACGCAGGATTTCAATCTCTATAGTGGCGAAGTTCATGCTCACTTTACGGATTATGAGGCCGGTATGGCTTTTGCTCGTCAGGAGAACAAACCTGTCCTCCTCGACTTCTCAGGTCACGGTTGCGTGAACTGTAGAAAGATGGAGAATGCCGTTTGGATCGATCCTACAGTAAAGAGCATGCTGGAAAAGGACTATGTACTCATTACCCTGATGGTGGATGAAAAGAAGCCTCTGGCCGAACCTCTGACCATCGTTTTCGATGGTAAAGAGAAGACTCTCCGCACTGTGGGCGACAAGTGGAGTTACCTCCAGAGCCATAAGTTCGGAGCCAATGCACAGCCTTTCTATGTGGCAATTGATCATGAGGGCAAGCCCCTGAGTGCATCCTACTCATATAATGAAGATGTGCCTCTGTACGTGGACTTCCTGAAAGGTGGTTTGCAAGAATTCAAAAAACGCAAAAACAAGTAATCGTTTTTCATCAGGCGATGCATACACGCGCTGAGAAATTGGAGGCTTTCGGCCGTCTGCTGGATGTCCTGGATACCTTGCGAGAGCAGTGTCCATGGGATCGGAAACAGACGAACGAAAGCCTCCGAACAAATACAATAGAAGAGGTCTATGAACTGAGCGAAGCTCTCTTGGGCGAGTGTCCGGACGACATTCGCAAGGAGCTTGGCGATGTCCTGCTGCACGTAGCTTTCTATGCCAAGATAGGAGAGGAAAAAGGCCAGTTCGATATTGCTTCGGTCTGCCATGCTCTCTGCGACAAGCTGATCTATCGGCATCCTCATATCTATGGCAATGTACAGGTGGAGAATGCTGCCGAAGTGGTACGCAACTGGGAGCAACTCAAACTCCGCGAAAAGGATGGGAACAAGTCCGTCCTCTCCGGCGTGCCGAAGTCTCTCCCTGCTTTGGTGAAGAGCTATCGGATGCAAGAGAAAGCCGCAGGTGTAGGTTTCGACTGGGAGCAACGGGAGCAGGTATGGCCGAAGGTTGAAGAAGAGCTGAACGAAGTCCGAGGGGCTATTGTCAGTGAAGATCCCGATGCCATGGAAGCAGAGTTCGGCGACTTGCTCTTCGCCGTGGTGAATGCCGCTCGTCTCTACGGTATCAATCCGGATAATGCTCTCGAACGTACCAATAGAAAATTCGACAGCCGTTTCTCCTATGTGGAGCAGCGTGCCAAACAGCAGGGCAAAGCTCTCCGAGATATGACTCTTTCGGAGATGGATGCGCTGTGGAATGAGGCAAAACAGAAAGGATTCTAACCTCGTTCCAAGCGGAAAAAGCTATCTTTGTAAGCACGATTTAGCATTATTACTATAATGAACGAAGACATTAAAAAGAATACCTCGGCATCGGAATATTCGGCCAGCAATATCCAAGTATTGGAAGGTCTGGAAGCTGTCCGCAAGCGACCGGCCATGTATATAGGTGACATCAGCGAAAAGGGATTGCACCATTTGGTCTATGAGGTTGTAGACAACTCGATAGACGAAGCTTTGGCCGGATACTGTGACAATGTAGAGGTAATCATAGAAGAAGATAACTCCATTACGGTTCGTGACAATGGCCGCGGTATTCCGGTGGACTATCACGAAAAAGAAGGTAAGAGTGCTCTCGAAGTGGTTTTGACCGTATTGCATGCCGGAGGTAAGTTTGACAAGGGTTCATACAAAGTCTCGGGCGGTTTGCATGGAGTGGGCGTTTCTTGTGTGAATGCACTTTCCACATATTTGCGTGCAGAGGTGTATCGTAATGGGAAGATCCATATGCAGGAGTTCAGCTGTGGCAAGCCCTTGCATGATGTGGAGGTGATAGGCTCCACGGAGCGTACGGGGACGACTATTCAGTTCAAACCGGATAGCTCTATCTTCTCTGTTACGGAGTACCAATACTCCATACTGGCCAAGCGTCTCCGCGAACTTTCTTATCTGAATGCGGGGATTACACTTACGCTGACGGATAAACGAACGCTCAAGGAAGACGGCAGTGGCTATAAGCAAGATGTATTCCGTTCGGAAGAAGGATTGAAGGAGTTTGTCCGTCATCTTGACCGTATGAAAGAACCGCTGGTGGACAACGTTATCCATATCGTCACCGAGAAGCAGGGCATTCCCGTGGAGGTAGCCATGACATATAATACTTCCTATCTGGAGAATGTATATAGCTACGTCAATGACATCAATACGATCGAGGGCGGTACGCATTTGGCCGGATTCCGTCGTGGACTTACTCGAACTTTGAAGAAATATGCCACAGACTCCAAACTCCTGGATAAGGTGAAGGTGGAGATCACCGGCGACGACTTCCGCGAGGGATTGACTGCCGTGATCAGCATCAAAGTGGCCGAACCTCAGTTCGAAGGACAAACCAAGACCAAGCTCGGTAACAATGAAGTGACCGGTGCTGTCGATATGGCTGTAAGCGAAGCACTCGAATACTATCTGGAGGAGCATCCGAAAGAAGCCAAACTGATCGTGGACAAAGTCGTTTTGGCAGCAACCGCTCGTCAGGCAGCCCGTAAGGCCCGCGAAATGGTGCAGCGCAAATCGCCCTTGTCCGGTGGAGGATTGCCGGGTAAGCTTGCCGACTGCTCATCCAAAGACCCGGAGCAGTGCGAACTCTTCCTTGTCGAGGGTGATTCGGCCGGCGGAACGGCCAAGCAGGGGCGCGACCGCGAGTTTCAGGCTATCCTGCCACTGAGGGGAAAGATCCTCAATGTGGAGAAAGCCATGCAACACAAGGTATTCGAAAGCGAAGAAATCCGCAACATATATACCGCTTTGGGTGTGACGATCGGAACGGAAGAGGACAGCAAAGCCCTTAACCTTTCCAAACTTCGCTATCATAAGGTGGTGATCATGACCGATGCCGATGTGGACGGTAGCCATATCGCTACGCTTATCCTTACGTTCTTCTTCAGGAATATGCGTACGCTCATAGAAAACGGTTATGTCTTCATCGCTACTCCTCCTCTCTACCTTTGCAAGAAGGGGAAAGAGCAAGAGTATTGTTGGACAGAGCAGCAGCGTCAAGCGTTTGTCGATCGTTATGCCGATGGTAATGAAAGCCGTGTGCATGTACAGCGTTACAAGGGTCTTGGTGAGATGAACGAGGAGCAGCTTTGGGAGACGACGATGGATCCGGAGAAGAGGACGCTTCGTAAGGTGACGATCGAGAATGCTGCTGAGGCAGACGCCATATTCTCCATGCTCATGGGAGACGAGGTAGGTCCGCGCAGGGAGTTTATAGAAGAAAATGCTACTTATGCAAGAATAGATGCTTAGTCCTAAGAACTATCAGTATTATCCTGCGGCGCTCCGACAGCTCTATGAAGAGCTTGACGGTGCGCCGCAAGCTTTTGAGGGAGGGGAGTCTCCCTCTCGACCTGTTATTGGTTTGACAGCGAATTATAATACCTCGGGCTCGTGTATTGCCAGAGCCTATACCGAGTCTGTAATACGTGCGGGAGGTTTACCCTTACTTATCCCTTTGACTACGGATATAGAGGTCATACGTCATTATGCCACGCTCATCGATGGGCTGGTTCTTTCCGGTGGGGACGATTTACTCCCGTCCTATTTGGGAGAAGACCCCATCCCCACACTGGGCGAAGTCAATCCCGAGCGAGATCGGGGCGAACTGCTATTGGTGGCAGAAGCCTCTCGCCGCAATGTGCCGATCCTCGGTATTTGCCGGGGGCATCAACTCCTTGCGACAGCTTTCGGCGGAGGAATGTATCAGGATATATATGCCCAGTCGGAAAATCCGGTAGGGCATAATCCGAAAATCCCCATATCGTTTGCGGCACACCAAGTCCGTTTACAGGGCAATTCCGTCTTGGCACGAATACTTGGCCTAAGCGATGGCGAGCTGCTGGGTGTCAATAGCCTGCATCATCAGGCAGTCAGCAGAGTGCCGAAACCTTTCCGCGTGACAGCCCTTTCTTCCGATGGCGTTATCGAGGCTATGGAAGCCTATCCGGAGAAACCTATCCTGTCGGTACAATGGCATCCGGAGCAAATGGCCTATGCCGGTGACACCCGTCAGCAGAAATTGTTCGAGCATTTGGTCGCCGAGGCTTCTCTCTTTGCCCAAGCCAAAGCGGTACACCGCTCCGTAATTGTGCTGGATTCGCATGTGGACACGCCCATGCACTTCTGTCCGGAATTTGATTTTACGAAAAGAGGAAATACACTGGTCGATGCTCCGAAGATGCGAGAGGGGCTTGTCGATGCGTGTGTAATGGTAGCATATCTGCCGCAAGGTGAGCGAGACGATGCTTCTCTGAAGCAGGCCACGGACTATGCCACAGGTAAGCTGGAAGCTATTCGCTCCCAAGTGCTCTCGCATCCCGAAAGCCTGATGCAGGCGACTAATCCGGAGGAGGTACGAGAGGCCAAACGTCGTGGCTTGTGTGCCATTATTCCCGGTATAGAAAACGGTTATGCCATAGGTAAAGAGTTGGCTAATATCGAGCGGTTCCGTGACATGGGAGTCTGCTATATTACGCTCTGCCATAATGGCGATAATGATATATGCGACTCTGCGCGTAAGACCAAGCATGAGCATAACGGCCTGAGTGACTTTGGTCGGGAGGTCGTTCGGGAAATGAATCGCTTGGGGGTTATGGTGGATATATCGCATGCGGCTGTTTCCACTGTTCGTGATGTCTTGCAAATCAGTAGTGCCCCTGTTGTAGCCAGTCATTCATCGTCCCGCGCTCTGTGTAATCATACACGAAATCTGACCGACGAAGACGCCCTTGCCATAGCCCGTAGTGGGGGAGTGGTGCAGGTTTGTCTCTATGCCGGATTTATCTCCGAGCAGGAGGAAGAGGCCTCCGTACAGCATGCGGCAGACCATATCGAACACTTTGTCAGGTTGTTGGGCATCGAACATGTAGGTGTCGGTTCCGATTTTGATGGAGATGGCGAACTGGTAGGTTGCCGAGGAGCCAATGACCTGATCAATCTGACTGTGGAGCTTCTACGTCGTGGCTATACTCAGGATCAGCTCGGATTGCTCTGGGGCGAGAATTTCCTTCGGGTGATGCAGAATGTGCAGCAGAAAGCAAAGTGTCAGTAGAAACAGGTTTTCAAGGCGTTTCGGTTGCCAAAGATTCGATTTTGGTGGACAATTATTTGCAAATGTGAAAATAACCTCTATCTTTGCGTCGTGGTTTTTTCATAATAGTATTAGATTTTAAGGTTAACAAGAAGATCGAAGGCTGTCGGGAGACATTCTTTAGATTGCGAGATCCCGGCCTGTGCAATAAGCACAGGCCGGGTTTTTGTTTTGTACCCTTCCGGCGTGGTCAGCGAAGAAGTCGAGAATGTCGATTAATTCTTACAAGCTGAGACTGTTGCAGGGGATTTTCATTGAGCTCTTTTGCTGCAGAGCAGATTCTTAGTGTCTTCGGGAAAGGTCAAACCTTCGGTATATGGGCACCGAGCAAATAGAAATTTCCCCAAGTTTCCATTAGAGAAGTACTCCTTTCCTCGTCAAATAGGCGAGAAATAAGAAACGATTGTCAGCCGTTTCTTGCTTCCAGCACGATGCAGGACGCGATTGTCAACTGATTCTTGCTTCCTGCACGATGCAGGACGCGATTGTCAACTGATTCTTGCTTCCTGCACGATGCAGGACGCGATTGTCAGCTGATTCTTGCTTCCTGCACGATGCAGGACGCGATTGTCAACTGATTCTTGCTTCCTGCATCGTGCAGGACGCGATTGTCAGCTGATTCTGCTCCCATCAATGCGCTAACTATCAGCTATTTGCAACTATTTTATAGGACTTTCATTGAAGTCTTTTGCCGCAGAGCTGATTCTTAAGTGTTTTTCAGATTACTTGAGGTTTGCAGAGAGATCGCATGAAGCTCTCCTTTCTTCGTCAAATCAATGCTTGTGTCTGTCTTGATCGATATGAGAGGGGGGAGGGTTATTGTGCAACGGTCTCAAGCTGTAAAACCGGCAGCTGTGTATAGAAACAGTCTTTCGGTGATATGGCAATCGAACTTCCTAACTGCCCAAATTTTACCGGACAGCAATAACTGATTATATGGGGTTAGTCCATCGGGCGGACTTTCTCTTCGACAAAGGCGATTTCGCTTTCGTTTAAGCCGTATTTGCGGTAGAGTTGGCGATCGATTTCCGCCACCGGCTGTGTCCAATCGATGTCCGATTCTGCCGTGAAGTCTTGCAGGGGGACTAATCGCCAAGTTTCTTTGGGGTTATCTTGCGTTGCCTTGAGGATACCCAGCATCGTGCGAGCAAACTTCGTCTTCACATAGCGCAGACAAGCCTCTGCCTCGTCTCGGGTGTCGAATGCCCCAATACTAATGAAGGTATCAGTATAACCCATAATCGGCGTGCCAATAATTGGTGTGCTGAGTACTTCACCGATTGCCCCCGAGCCATTTGTCTTGGGGATAATCACCTTGTACTTGGCAAAGTTCTCTGGATGGGTGATGTAACTACGCTTACACCACTTATAGCATCTTTGCTTATTGGCTCGTCCATAGATACATGCCATCTTCTCTTCCCTTCCTTGAGGGTATTCATCAAAGAAAACCTCAGGAAACACATCAAAGATATTGGCACCAAAGCTGTACTTGTGCCCTGCACTTTGTCTTCCGTTCAAATCGGGATGCTCTTGGTAGAGTTCGTCTGTAATACGATAGAGCTCTCGAGGTGCAACAAGGTTTGAAAATGGTAGGGGATTGGTTTGCTCTACTTTATACAGAATATGATGAAGCTCATCAAAGGCCGAAAACATCCCAATCGGCCCAAGAATCATTTTCTTGTTCCAGTATGAGGTTGCGATTCCTCCTTTTACATCTACAGTAGGGAAGACCTCCGCACTATTAGGCCAATAATCGACTACTCTATAATGCTTGTCCGAAAGCATCTTTTCATTCCATTCTTTGGGCGTTTTACCTGCGTTGAAAAGAAAACGAGCAGGGTGAATAAGTGTACCCTGTGGAGCAAGTACCATTGCGAGGTCAAAGAATTTGTGGTAGATGGGGTCTGAGCCATTACCCTTGCCTTGATTCATCACTTGGTACGGTGGGTTGCCTATAATAGCGTCTATCTTCATATTTTCGTCGTTGTTGATTTTCCAGAACCTTTTGCCCGAACGTAGCATATTGACCACGCTGTCGGGCTGGTTGGTAATGTTTTCTATCAGATCGGGATAATACTCTGTATGAGTCACTACATCACGGAAACCCCGTAGCGTACGCATCGTGATATAGCGGGCCATAGGAGTTTTGCAGACCACGAAAATGTTTTCTTCGAGCGTCCTGTCCCACAGTTGTAAAGCAAAGGCACGTGTTACGTCGCCATACTTCTCTCGAGCTTCCTCTACCCTTGTACGATAAATGTTATAGGCAGCATAAAGCGGATAGAGACCGCTCTTAGAGTTGATCTCCAAAATGATGCTTTTGGGGTGGAATACCTCATTCGTTATACCCTGATGCTCGATGTAGCGAGGCAATGCAATGGGAGTAGAGAAGTCTTCGCTCATAAAGCAGTAGCCACCTATGCTGTCCCCGAGATGCATGTTCACCACACGCCAAGGAGTCAGTACTGTTTCTTTGTCGGGGTTGCGGAAAGTAGAGAAGATAGAAGCAATACGCCCTATACGCTCCTCGATGGTGAACTTATCCGCCATACGAGCCATCTCACGGATGCGCTTCCCCGCCTCACGAAATATGTCGGGGTCGTAGTAACGCTTGAAGCGACGAAAGACCGCCTTGGTAACACCACGAGGCATAAATTCCTGCCAAGACTGCTCATCGACGAGATTGGCAAAGTTGTCAATGGTCAGCTCCTTATCCTCATCCTTCATTTCAGCCCCATAGAGCATCAGAGGCATGCGGATGGATATGCCTCGGAGGATAGAAACAGCCTCTCGGCGTTGGTCGCCTTTGGCTTTCAGTTCGTCCAGTCGTTTTTTCTCTTCGGGTGTTAGGCCTTTCTTTTTCCTCTTCTCCAGTCGCTCTTTCTCCTCGTATTGCTCATGGGTGAGACCTTGGTGATTGATATCTATGTCACCGGACTTTGCCATCGCCTTGGTTTTGCCAATGATACCTTTGAGTTCGTCGAAGTCGTGCAGCTCTACCTCGGTAAGTTTGAGTAGCTCGTCATTATAGAGTGCCCCATTCTCAAAGCCATCCTGCACCACTTTTTCTATTTGAGCGCGCTTGAGCTGTCCGAGCATCGTATTGACATCGTAAGGCTTCATCCGGCTGCCTTCTATAGAGATGATGGGACAGAAGTTGAGAAAATCCCCCAACAGCTTGCGATCACTCTCGCTCTGTTTGCCTGCTTTGTATGATACCTTGGCAGCCTCGGCAAGGACACGGAGGGTGCGGTCGGGAGCAAAGTCGAAGGCATAACACTCTGTCTTCATGTACCCATTGTGGGTATAAGGCGTTTGTACGCGGAAGATAGTTTGCATATAGCCGGATGCGGAGGTGCTATATGAACCGGCCATCATGAAGACGCCGGTCCAAGGCTTAATGCTTACACCGGTAGTCAGTCGTCCGCATGAGAGGGTGATTGTATAAGTCTCATCCGGGTCTTTGCCGATGGCTTGATTGACTAACTCAAGGGCATCTCTGCTTTCCTCCTCCTCATCATCTCCGTCCCCGGCCACATTGGCCACCTTAAAGAGACCGAAGATAGGGTGTTTGCTAAGTTTCTTGCTCAGGGCCTTGGCAGCTCGTACCCCCGGCAGAATCCAGAGTGTGTGTCGAAATATTTGGCGAAAATGTTCGTTGGAGTACGGATATAGAGCCTCTTCGTCTTCTCGGCAGAGTAAAGACAAGAAACGGTCTATGTCACCCTCGTGAACGAAAGAACCATCCTCCCGAGTACGGAAAAACTCTCGGAAGTTGAAAGCCTTCTCCTCATCGCTATATTCACTCATGAGACGACCAAGGTCATAGGTATAGATATGTATGGCCGGGAGCGAAGCATAGGGGTTAGTGTCGCCGAGATGATTGATTTCCCAATCGATTTTGGCTTGTTGTTCCATGACATAGTCCCAAGTAAAGACTTCCTCCTCTTTGTGCTGATCGAAGAGGTTATAAGGTGTTCCCGATAGATGTAATGCCTTTGTATCCTTACTCATCAACTGACCTAATACGGCTTTCCCCAGCTCGGTCTGTGTCCCTTCGTGTGCCTCGTCCACAATCACTAAATCCCATGAAGTAGAGAAGACTTCGTTGTTTTTGTCAAACTTACCTCCTACGTCCTTCGAACCACGCATATCTTGCATAGAGGCAAAATAGACACACTTTTTCCCTTGGGAAGCAAGCTTTTCGAGAGAAGCGAAGCTCTCACCTTTGCTGCGAGAGCCATAGTGCCATTCAGGACGGTCGTAGAAGGTTTTACCAAAGTCCTCAAACCAGCTGGCATCTACCACTGGGCGATGCGTGATGATAATCGTACGTACAGCTTCCATCTCTTTGGCAACACGCAGGGCACAGAGCGTTTTGCCAAAACGCATCTTGGCATTCCACAGCATCTTATTCCCTTTGCGGAACTGCTTGAGCGTGCGCTCGATGGCTTCTTTCTGCTCAGGACGCAGAATAATGGGGTTGTCAGATAGCGTCACTTCGCTTGCCCCCAAGCTATCCTTGCCCTCCTTGATGGCCGAGATGGCACGCTTGACGGTTGCTAAGTCGCAAGAATACCACTCGGTAGCTCCTGCAAAAGACTTGCGTTTGACGCCTGAACGCTCCAGTACGCTATGCACTTGCTTGTCGTTGAATGAGCAGACACGTCCACCTGAGAAATAAATGGTTAGCTCGGTATATAGCAATTCGTAACCGATACCTGCAGTTTTGGTATACTGGTCGATACGAGCTTTGGCTGCTTTGTTGAGCACCTCACTATTCGGTTCGGTGGAAGCCGAACCCACATCATCGTTAAGGGTGGTTTCTCCTATTTTGAGGCTACCCTCGTGCCGGGCATCTGCAATAGCAAACACATATATAAGGCGGGGTTTGAGAGAAGATTCAAAGGTCGCCATAGTGAGAGATTATATATTATTCTTTATCAGATCAACGAATCGAATTTTGCGATTATTCTCTCCCGTCTTGGGGTCTTTACAGCCCCAGTCTCGAATGAGGCAGTACGTGCCGTTATGCTTTTTGATGCTTTCGTTTTGGCAGCCGGGGCAGAGTATCAGCTCCTCCATAGACTCAAAGAGGTCGTCCGGGAGGACGGACACACCATGTGTGCAACTATTAGGGACGACTCCCTTGAGCCCATCCATCTGCCAGACATTCCAAGAGATAATATAGGCAATATACTCAATGGATTTGTCGAGGGGACGCTTACCGAACTTCTCCTCATAATACTCGATAAAGGTGATTAGTAGTGCCTCACGAGCAAGGAGCAGGTTATCGCCTTGCCATTCATAAGCATAGATGTTTTTATATGCCTTTTGAGCCATCTTGAGCCATTCGCCGGTGCTTGAAGTATTCTCTGAGATGATGCGAAGCTTTCTGTCGAGCATACCGATACGTTGAGGAATAGGGATAAACTCCCCCGTAGTAGTGTCATACCTGCTCACAAGATAAGGAGCTTCGCCACAAGTAATTTCCATACGCGTGGAGCATACATAGTCTTTCCATGTCTTACCTTCGGGGAAGGTAATAGGTTCGGTAGTTGCAATCCAAGTCTTTGTCTCGGGTTGCTCAATATTAAACACATCCTTACGACCAAACCAAGCCTCATCGATCAGATTATTCTGAGCGTTGCAAACCCAAGAGGGGGTGAATACTTCTGCTTTATCTTTGGTGCGGTTGGCTTGTTCTTCCTTGGACTTCAGCACTCTGGGCTGTATTACAGTGTCATGCTCCCCTGTAATGCTGTCAGTCGTAATTGGTGCATCGTATTTGTACGCATCTCCCAGTGTAGTATAGTCATCTGTAGCCCAAAAGATATTCCTCTGAGTCGTATGGTCAAAGAGGAGTCTTTGCAGAAGTCCTTCGGACTGACGCAGTAGTTCATTCTCACTAATGTCGACCCCCATCTTCATATCGCTCACGAGTAACCTCTTTGCATTTGACAAGCAGTGGTTGTCAAATTACTGTATACCATATAGAATTGCCATTTTGGGCACAGATTAGAAATAGGCACAACAAATCTGCCCCTACTCTTAGCCACCGGTTGGGACATCACCAGAAAAAGGGCCTCGGTCTTTATCGTTTTATCTAAACTCATTACATAAGCAAAGGTACTAAGTTAGGGGCATACTAACGAAGGAAAATGGATATTTCTTTACCGAGTAGATCAAAGTGCAACAGATGAGATAAACAGCAGAGATTTCGGGGCATCGGGGTTGGGCTTTTTTGCTACATTTGCAGAGCGATAGGCAGCTCTCAAAAGAATACCGGAGTATATCGGAGAAGGCTTGTCGGACGAAGATAATTGCATGAATAACAGATATATGGCAATAGATATGCATACGGATTTCTCTTTTAGCAACAATCCATTGAGACGATTCATTGGGACTGATATAAGCGTCTCTCATCGCAGTATTCGGATGAAGAGCTGATACGCCTATGATGATATAGAGAGGTGTAGCTCTGCTGTAAGTCTCCGAACATATACGACACCCGCCCGATTTCTTCTTGAATCGGGCGGGTGTCGCTGTTTTATCACCTTACGAAAGGGCTTTTTGAGGGCTGCGATTTATATACAAAACGTTTTCGATTTATATATTTATTGAAATCGTTTTATATATAAATTGAAAATGATTTATATACAGTTCGAAAACGTTTTATATATCAATCGTGATTCGATCTTTTGAATAGTGGATTTTCGCTTCACGAAGTCTAATTTTTCATCTTCCCGATTTCAAAATCCGTTTCCTTTCGGACGCTTATTTGGAATGATTCTAAATTCTTCTTCGTTGTTGAAAATTTTTTTGGCACGTATTTTAGAGGGGTCTTATGATATGAAGAGAGGGCAATAAGTTGTTCAAAGGAAAGATACGCCTCGCATGTTTTTACACCCGTATGAAGCGATGCACTCTTGAGATTTACGGAGGACCGTAACGATTTAGACGAAACTCCGGAGCAGGATAAATGCTTTATCTTTGGGCATGGTTCAGAAAAAACGCAAGAAAACGACCTACAGCAGATCCGCCTCCCACAGAAAAAAGAGGAATCGCACACGCAGAAGAGCTGTGATCCTTTGGATCACGGCACTACTCCTTATACCGATGGCTCTTGTTTCGCTGGGAGCTTACCTGCTACTGTCTCCTGCCGGCAATGCCCGGGAAAATACCTATATATATATCCGACCGACTACGACACTGACCGATGTAGAGCGACAGCTCCAGCAGAATACCCGACTGCGGAGGCCTTCGTTTTTCCATCTGGCAGCGCGATATTATAAATTAGAGGAAAAGCTCCGCCCGGGTCGCTATGGAATAGCTCCACGAATGAATACCAAGCAGATACTGGAGACTTTGGCACACGGAAAACAGTCGGCTGTACGCTTCCACCTCCGCCACGTCCGCACACAGGAGGATCTGATCGGAAGGATGACGGGCAAACTGATGATGAAGCCGGAAGAGCTTTCTTCCCTGTTGGCCGACTCCGCTTTCTGCGATTCGCTGGGATTCGATCCACACTCCATCCGCAGCCTTTTTCTGCCCGAAACATACGAAGTGGATTGGGACATTAGGCCAAAGGACTTGGTTCTGAGGCTGAAGAGATACTACGACCGCTATTGGACAGCAGAGCGACGGAGTCTGGCCGACTCATTGGGGCTGACGCCGATCCAAGTATCCATTATCGCATCCATCGTGGAGGAGGAGTCGGGAAAATCCGATGAATACCCGCAGATAGCCGGTCTCTATATCCGTCGCTTGCGTGAGGGGATGCTCTTGCAGGCCGATCCGACGGTGAAGTTTGCGATGGGAGACTTTTCCATCCGTAGGATCCTGAATGTCCATTTGCAGACGGATTCCCCGTACAACACTTATAAAAACGAAGGACTGCCTCCGGGCCCGATCCGGCTACCGCATACCGCGACCATGGACAGCGTGCTCCGAGCGGATCGGCATGGCTACCTGTATATGTGTGCCAAGGAGGACTTCTCCGGCCGTCACCGTTTTGCCCACACCTATGCCGAACACCAACGCAATGCGGCTCTCTATCGCAAAGCACTCAATGAAAGGGGGATCAAATGACCGAAGAAACGGAAAAGCCCCTCATGGACGGCAGTTGGGATGAGAGGACGGAGCTGCTCATAGGCACGGAAGCAGCCGACAAGCTCCGGCACTCGCATATACTGATCGTCGGCACCGGCGGAGTAGGCGGCTATGCAGCAGAGATGCTCTGCCGTGCAGGAGTGGGCAGACTGACTTTGGTGGATGCCGATGTAGTGAATCCGTCCAATATCAACAGGCAGATCATAGCCCTGCACAGTACCGTCGGCCGGTCTAAAGTAGAGGTGTTGGCCGATCGTCTGCAGGATATCAATCCACGGGTAAAGGTCTATCCGGTTGCCGCTTTTCTAAAAGATGAGGCTATGGAGGAGCTGCTGGATGCAGCCAAATACGACTTTGTGGTCGATGCCATCGATTCGCTCAGTCCGAAAGTATTCCTCATCGCCCTAAGCAAGCGGCGAGGCCTGCCGGTAATCAGTTCGATGGGAGCAGGAGCCAAACGCGATGCCTCGCTTATCGATGTGGCGGACATAGCCCGATCGTACAACTGCACGTTGGCACGTGCTGTCCGTAAGCGACTCCGCAAGCTGGGAATATCACGCGGCGTGCCGGTCGTATTCAGCAGCGAGTTGCCGGACGAAAGCTCTGTAATGGAGATCGAAGGAGAACGCTGCAAACGCTCCACAGCCGGTACCATATCCTATATGCCGGCTATTTTCGGTTGCAGGATAGCCGCTTATGTAATAGAAAAACTGACCGAACAATGATTATAGAAGCTCGCAACATTCGCAAGAGTTTCGGCTCTCTGGAAGTACTGAAAGGGGTAGATATTGCCATCGACCGTGGGGAGATAGTCTCCATCGTCGGCACAAGCGGTGCCGGAAAGACCACGCTGCTGCAAATTCTGGGTACGCTCGATCGGGCGGACAGCGGAGAATTGCGTATCGACGGCACCGATATAATGGGCATGAACAATCGGAAGCAAGCCGAATTTCGCAATAGACGGCTGGGATTCATCTTCCAATTTCACCGATTGCTACCCGAATTTACAGCTCTGGAAAACGTGATGATACCGGCTCTGATAGCCGGAAAGAGCCGAAAAGAGGCTTCTTGCGAAGCTGAACGGCTGCTTTCCGATCTGAACCTCAGCGACAGAGCTTCGCATAAGCCATCGGAACTCTCCGGCGGTGAGAAGCAGCGGATAGCCGTGGCACGTGCTCTGGTGAACCATCCGGCCATCATCCTTGCCGACGAACCGAGCGGCAGTCTGGACTCAGCGCACAAAGAAGAGCTGCACGCTCTCTTCTTCCGTCTGTGCCGAGAGATGGGACAGACCTTCCTGATAGTCACCCACGATGAGAAATTGGCAGCCGGCACCGACCGCATCCTCCACATGCGCGACGGGCTACTCTTCTCGGAATAACCCAACCGCCAAACAGCCCCGATACACAGATGAAAGACTCCTTCCACTTCGGCAAATCGGAAAGCATTATCAGCATCTTGCTCCTGCTGATGGTCATCGTCGGGCTATTCATCTTCAAAGCAAGGCCGGCCAGTGGCAATGCACCTGTGGCCGAAGCTGTTCAAACGTCGGCTGATGAACCGGGTAGAAAAGAAGAAAAGAAGAATTACGTCAGGCCTTATTCATCCTCGGAACAATCGCGCAAGAAAAGCCGCGACAGCATCGTGACCGATGCGGACTACGTGGGGCCTCCTGTCAGAGAAGCCTATGCCCGATCGGCCGATAAATTTCCTCGCGGTACGGTGATCGACCTGAATGCAGCCGATTCGGCTACCCTTACTCGCATACCCGGGATAGGGCCTACATTCGCTCGCCGCATCGTATCCTACCGCCGACAGCTTGGCGGCTACTATACCGTGCTACAGCTACAGGAGGTTTACGGCATGGACTACGAACGCTTTTGCGCTCTGAGACCATGGTTCAAAATAGGAATCAAGCCGGATCGTATCGATTTAAAAGGAGTCGTAGGAGATAGTATCCTTCGGCATCCTTATATTAACTATAAACAACGGGCCGAGATCAAACGGCTGCTACGCAGCAGCCAATGGCAGGGTAGCTGGGTACAACTACTGAAGCTACCGACCTTCACAAAAGAAGACAGTATAAGACTTTCACCCTATTTCGATATACACTGAAATGATATGATCATCAAGATTTACCCCGACAATCCCAACAGACGAGAATTGGAACGTGCCGTATCGGCTCTTCGCGACGGCAAAGTGATCATCTATCCCACCGAAGTTGGGTATGCCTACGGATGCGATGCCCTTCAGAATCGGAGCGTGGAGCGGATATGCGAGCTGAAAGGTGTGGATCCTCGGCGCAAAAACCTCTCGATCATGTGTTCGGACATGAGCATGGCAGCCGAATACTGCCGTATAGACAACGAGGCATTCCGCTATATGAAGGACAACCACATGCAGAAATATACCTTCGTCCTACCGGCCGGAAGTTCGCTGCCTAAGGTTTTCAAGAATCGAAAGCAGGTAGGTATCCGCCTGGCTCTTCATCCACTGACCCGTCTTCTTGCCGAATCGCTCGGCAGTCCTTTGCTGACCGGCTCGCTCCCCCTCGATCCTGAAACGCCCGAATACGCTTCGGATCCCGAACTGATCGAAGAGCGCTATGGTCTTACGGTAGAAATGGTACTCGACGGAGGAATCATCCCGTTCGAACAGACCACGGTGGTCGACTGCACGGTCTCGCCCTACACCATCCTGCGCGAAGGCGGAAGCAAGCCTTAGGGAAGCAGCTATCTCCTTTCTTTTTGCTCCAAAAGAAACAGTGGTGGTGGTAAAAGCTGATGGAGAACCGGCTGGAGCCATCAATTTTTTTCCCTCAAATACACCTAAAAAGAGACCTTTGCACGCCAATTGCCGTGCAAAGGTCTCATTATACAGAACAAACTGAACCACAGACCCGGAAAGAAACTCGGATTCGGCACTCCGTTCGAGTGCTTCTTACAGAATTCACCATAGTGTTGCACTTATTGCTGGAATCTGCACCCTGGTCGTCCGAAGAACAAAAGTCGCTCTTATAAGAAAGATTACTATCTTTGCACCGAGCGTAAAGTTGCTCAAACGACTTAAAGAAAGAGTAGAGAGTTCCGGAGACATTCCATATATATGGGTATCTTCCGGGCTTCTTTTTTCTCTTTGGACGAGAATGGCTGTCAGGTGCAGCCCGAAAAAAAGTTTTTTTCAACCAACGTTACATACAAGACAGTATGGCATACAATTATATTACACAGGAAGGGTACGATAAGATTCTGGCCGAATTGGCCGAACTTGAAAGCGTACAGCGACCCGAGATTTCTCGGCAGATAGCAGAAGCACGCGACAAAGGAGACCTGTCCGAAAATGCCGAGTACGATGCGGCAAAGGAAGCCCAGGGAATCCTCGAAACGAAGATTGCTCAGCTAAAGGGGCTGATCGCCAATGCTCGTATCATTGACGAATCGCAAGTAAGTACCGAAAGCGTTCAGATCCTGAACAAGGTGACGATCAAGAACGTAAAGACAGGCGTCGTGATGGCCTATACCCTCGTTTCCGATTCGGAAGCCAACCTCAAAGAGAACAAAATCTCTGTCAATACGCCCATCGCACAGGGACTGATGGGTAAAAAAATCGGAGATTTGGTTTCGATCAAAGTGCCGAGTGGATTGGTAGAATTTGAGATTATAGACATTACCTTATAAAAAAGAGTTCGTTCAATGACTATTTTCAGCCGTATCATCGCAGGTGAAATTCCTTGCCACAAGATTGCCGAAAGCGATAAATTCTTCGCTTTCCTCGACATCAATCCCCTTGCCCTCGGGCATACTTTGGTCGTACCCAAACAAGAAGTGGACTACATCTTCGACATGAACGATGCTGATCTGGGTGAGATGACCATCTTCGCCAAGCAGGTAGCTGCAGCCATCAAGCGTGCATTCCCCTGCCGGAAAGTGGGGATGACAGTGATAGGCCTCGAAGTACCTCATGCACACATCCACCTCGTACCCATGCAATCCGAAGCCGATATGCACTTCGGCCGTCAAAAGCTAACGCCCTCGCAGGAAGAGTTGGTGGCGGCCGCAGAGAAAATCCGTGCTGTATTCTGATCGACGATCCGCGGAACAAAAAAAGAATGCCCTGCAAGAGAACTGTTACTCTCGCAGGGTATTCTCTTTATAGAATGGAACAGTAATGGCTATGAAAGGAAGATTTTACCTCGAATTTCCTAACTTTCCTATTTCCGCTTAGATCGAACTGACGTTAAACTTTCTATTCCTGCGTTTTTTGCCTGCCTCTTCGAGGGTCTTTTTCTTGATTGCTTCATCAAAAAGCTTGGAGAAATCATCTATGATGCAAAAAACATCAACTATATTTGTCTTCATAAAGTAGCGTTTTGTTTGTTCGTATCTTATTGATTATCAACTGCTAAGATACAAATAATTCGCTACTTTTTCAAGCATAATGCCCACGTTCTTTGGGCGTTTACCACTAATCAGAACACAAATTCATTGGTGTTTTCTTACGTCGAACTGACGTTAAAAAGAGACCATTGCGCAATAACCCTCCTACCCCCTCATATTGATCAAGACAGACACAAGCATTGATTTGACGAAGAAAGGAGTGCTTCATGCAGTCTCTGCAAACCTCAAGTATATACCTCTGATGGAAGCTTGGGGAAATTTCTGTTTGCTTGGTGTCCATATACTTGAGGTTTGACCTTTCCTGAAAACACAAAGAATCAGCCCTGCAGCAAAAGAATTCAAGGAAAATCCCGTGCAACAGTCTCAAAAAAGAGAAGCTGCCTCTTTCGGAACTGTTCCGGGAGGCAGCCTCTTGTGGATTCATTTCAATTTCAATAGCAAATGGTTCTCTGGTTTTTCAGAAGATCTTGAGCTTTCCGTCCACAAAAGTCGTGCAAATCGAATAAACCGCCAAAGGAAAAAATATGTTGTTCAGCAAGTTCACCCGTATCCACATGTCGAAAGCGGTAGCAGAAAGGTTAAGAGGACTCTTCCGTTATAGCCTGAAACTAACCCCTACCATGACAAAGGGAGTAGCCCAGCCGGCTGATACTTCTGAGAACAATGCAAAATCGCGCTGAACAAAGAAGCGCGCTCCGAGATGAATACCGTAGACAAAGCCGGTATCATTGCCGAAATAGCCTCCCAGAGTCTGACCTAAATAGCCATCGACAGCAGAAGCCAGCTGATAGTGAAAGTCCAATTTAGTGGCTAAAATGATGGCAGAGAAATTGTGTTCCGTGCCGTAATAGCCAAGGCGACCTCCTACAGTAATGGCGCCTTTGCCTCTGGCAAGACCGCTGATGATACCGGTTTCGAGGTCTACGGTGGGCATAAATGCAGCCGATCCGTGATGAGAACCGATACCCATACCGACGTTGAGCGAAACGTCGCCCTTGCGGATAGCACTCTGAGCATTCATTGAGAATATGCCGGCCAAGATGATAGCCAGACTAAAAATTACTTTTTTCATGTTGTTTTCGTTTTTTGACGTTTGATTGTCTCTTCTAATTTTTTGATTTGTTTATCCTGATTTCTGATTGTAGTCAGCAAGGCTTTCAGTTCTTCATTTTCTATCGTAGAAGGGTAGCGGGCTTCTACGCGAAGCAGGAAGTCGCTGAGCACATTCATATAGTTGTTGAAAGCATCGTAAGGCGTTTCGTACGGGCTGAAGTTGCCGGCGTCTCCGCCACGGGTTTTCATATAGTAGAAGTGGTCGGCACTCTGTAGGTAGAGCCAGTCCTGTAGCATACGCTGATCGTCGATCATACGTACACGTTCGCCCCATTGTTCGAGTTTGTCGCATGCTCCTTGTTGCAGCACATTGCCCAGCCACGTACCGGTATCTTTTTCTTCTCCTACCCAGCTTATGGGGTAGATGGAGGAGAACTTGGCTACGGGGCTGTAGGACTCTATCAACTCCGATGGCGTAGCGAACTTGACTCCTTCGCTCTTTTTCGCCAAAGAAGGGAGTGCACGAAAGAAATCGAAAATACCCGACTCCTGCGGATGGAGCGATCCCAAGACTTCGTAGTTCATGAAGAGATTGAATATCTGCTCCTCTTCGGGAGTCTCTTCGATCCAACGGATCATCTTGTCTGCCGTCAGGGGATATTCGTTCCAGTCGTAGCGGGTGAACATGGCACTGATAGCATCGCTCAGCCTCGGATTGCGGAGCAAGAGGGACAACTCCGGAACGGATCCGGCTTTGTACAGATAGTTCGGACTCTTCCATCCGAGTATGTGTTTGGCTCCTTCCGTGAGCATCCCTTGAAAACCCATTTCGGCCACTTGGGTGGCAATGTTGTCGGAGAAGATCAACTCTGTATTGCGCAGCACTCGGGGTTTTAGACCGAACAGCTCTTCCATCCGACGACTATGGATCATCGTCTGATTGTAAAATTCTTCGGGATCATAGAGCGACGAGAGGGAATGAGCGTAGGTTTCGGCCAGAAACTCTACACAGCCCGTTTCGGCCAAATCTCTGAAGGTGTCCAAGGCCTCCGGCGAATAGGACTCCAGCTGTTCCAAAGCAGTACCGGAAATAGAAAATGCTACTCGAAACTCGGGATGTTCGGCAATGATTTCCTTCAAAAGCAGATTGGCCGGCAGATAGCACTTCTGTGTGATCCGTCGCATGATTTCTTCATTGCGAAAGTCGTCGTAGTAGTAATGGTCGTTCCCGATGTCGAAAAAACGGTATCGTTTCAGACGAAACGGCTGATGTATTTGGAAGTATAAGCAGATATGTTTCATCGTCCTGTTACTTTATTATATATGTCACGTACCTTTTGTCCTGCAGTCTCCCACTTGATGTTGTTCACCTCTCGGAGACCCTCGTCCCGCAAGAAAGTATGCAGCTCCGGATAAGCTATAAGCGCATGCATGGCATCTGCCATGGCATCGATGTCCCAATAGTCCACTTTGATGGCGTAGTCCAGAATCTCGGCACATCCGCTCTGTTTGGAAATAATGGAGGGGACTCCGCATTGCATGGCTTCGAGTGGAGAGATGCCGAATGGCTCGGATACGGATGGCATCACATAGACATCGCTTGCCTTAAATACCTCGTACACCTGTTCGCCTTTCATAAATCCTGTGAAGTGGAAGCGGTCGGCTATCTTGTGTCGGGCAGCCAGCCTGATCATGGCGTCCATCATGTCGCCGTTTCCGGCCATTACGAAGCGTACGTCGGATGTGCGTTCGAGCACTTTGGCCGCTGCTTCGACGAAGTATTCCGGGCCTTTCTGCATCGTGATTCGTCCGAGGAAGGTAATTACTTTGTCTTTCACGCCGCGTTTGTCGGGCAAAGCCAGAATAGAGGCAGGCAGAGGCTCTACCGCATTGTGCACCGTGGTCACCTTGTCGGGATGCTGTCCGTACTTTTCAATGACGGTCCGTCTGGTCAGATTACTGACCGTGATGATATGATCCGCATGGTTCATACCGTCTTTCTCGATGGCAAAAACTTGGGGATTCACATTACCCCTGCTGCGGTCGAAGTCCGTAGCGTGTACATGAACTACGAGCGGCTTCCCTGTAACCGTTTTGGCATGTATGCCGGCCGGATAGGTGAGCCAGTCGTGGGAGTGGATCACGTCGCACGGTATGGTACGCGCTATCACGCCTGCTACGATGGAGTAATTATTGATCTCTTCCAGCAGATTGTCCGGATAGCGTCCGGAAAATTCGATACAGCCGAGGGCATCCGTCTTCTTGTAGCTAAAATCGGCATAAATGTTGCTGCGCAGATCCTCGTATGTCCGGAGATCCATTCGGTTGCCCAAGAGTTGGTTCACCGTTTCGGTGGGGACATTTTTGTACACTATGGGAGTGCAGTTGGTGCCTATGAGCCGGAGGAAACTCTTGTCCTCGTCTCCCCACGGTTTGGGGATGACGAAAGTAATATCCATGTCGGGCTGCATGGCCATCCCTCTGGTAAGGCCATAGCTGGCTGTCCCCAATCCGCCGAGGATATGTGGGGGGAACTCCCAACCGAACATCAACGCTTTCATCCTTTCCATTTTGTATAATTGTACATATGACGTACACTCAGGTGCATATCGGATTCTGTCCTGTTCAGTAGCTCTTTGGCTCTCAATATCTCTCCTACGCTCATGGCAAAAGAGATAGCTCCGCGCCCCATGAAAGGCGGATTGCCGTCGAACAACTCCGAGATGGTGCCGATGCCGTGCATCTGTAGTTCCTCTTCCATGCCGATAAGCATCCTTTCGAGAAAGGTCACTCCGCTATTCCCGTATAAACGCAGATAGGCTTCGGTGTATTGTCCGAGTAGCCAAGGCCATACCGAACCATTGTAGTAGGCCAGTTCCCGTTCTTCTTGTTTGCCACGGCAGTAAGGCCGGTAGCCTTCGCTCTTGGGGCTTAGGCTTCGAAGCCCTTTCGGCGTCAGCAGTTCTCTTGTGATGATCTCGAGTACTTGCAGTTGCCGATCGCGTTGTAGTGGGGAGTAGGGGAGGGATATGGCGAAGAGCATGTTCGGGCGTACGCTCCAGTCCTGAGCTTTGCCGTCCCGAACGTAATCGAAGAGATAGTTGTAGCAATTCAGAAATGTATCGGGGAAGGATCTTTCGATCCGGCTGATGATTTCGTCGATCTCCGGTTTTTCCCCATTGAGTTCTCGTTCGAAGCAGAGGGCATTGTACCAGAGAGCATTCAATTCGACGAGATAGCCCTCACGGGGGATGACGGCTTTGCCGTTCAGTTTGGCATCCATCCAACTTAACGGGAAGCCTGTGCCCAAGACGTAGAGAAGCCCGTTTTCACGAATTTGTGCCGTCGGGTGCTGGGCGGACAGATAATAAGATACCACTTCGCTGACGAAGGAGCCGAATCTCTTGGCTGCTTCCAGACCGTTGCGGCGTGCATACTGCTGGATGGCCCAAATAGCCCAAATCCCAACGTCCGGCTCATGCAGCCCGTGTATGGTGTCGTCATCTTCATGCAGTCGCATGTAGCGTTCCATCGCCGGAATGACGGTATTGACGATGCGTTCGAATCGCTCCGGGGCTTCTACACACAGGGTACAGCCGGGTAGTGCCACGAACAGATCGCGAGCTCGAACGTCGAACCACGGATAGCCGGCCAGAAGGTAGCCATCGTCGGGGGTAGGGCGGTAGTAGAGCTGGTGAGCTGCATTCCTCAGGCAGCTGAAAAAATCTTCGCGTGGGATGCGCTCTCGTACTTCCTTGACAAATGTCGTTCGGAGGGTATTCGGATTGGCCTCTTCAAGACCGGCAGCAAAGTAGATGGATTCTCCTTTTTTTATGGGAATCTCGAATGTGCCGGGCATGTAAAGATCCTCCGTACACTCGTATCCACGCTCTTTTTCCTTGGGGTATTCGAAGTCTTTGTACCAATATCCCTCCTCGCGGTATTCGGGTTCTTTGCTGAACTGCATGAAGAGATGGGGATAACCCTTGTAGAGGCTGATCCCTATGCCGTTTCGGGCCGGGATATGTCCACGTTCGATCTGCCCGTTTTCGTGGGTGAGGGCTGCCACGCTCCTGAAAGCAAGCAGGGGACGAAAGCGCAGTAGCGTATCGCTATGTGCTTCCATCAGTGTGTACTTGAATATGGCACGATTGATGTAGTGGCAGAATACCTGTTCGCGCTTGAGTACCACTCCTCCCACGCGAAAGATGGTGGCCGGTATTATATCCACATTGTATTCGCGGATATATTTATGACCGTTCGGACTGATGACTCCGCCTTTGTAGTGATGAACCGCTACGTTGAACTCCGCTCCATGCTGGATAATGGTCAGATCCAGAGACGACAGCAGTACGCGATTCTGATCCCCCAGCTCGGGAATGGGAACGACCAACAGACCATGATATTTACGGGTATTGCAGCCTACTATCGTAGAGCTGGAATAAGCCCCTTTTCGATTGGTGCGGATGTATTCGCGCTGAAGCGATTCATCCAGATTCGCCATGAGCGTTTTGTCGAATTTGAGGTAACTCATCGTCGTTTTGTTGGCTTCCTCTACGGAGTGTTGTTTATGCTAATATAGCAATTATTCCACATATCTGCCACTTATTTTAATGTGTTTTTCCGATCTCAATCTCGAGAGCCGTATGCGGATTCCCACAGATTAAAGATGATAAACAACTGAAAAACAGATAGCCTGTGGGTAGACGATTTTCCCGGACAAACGCTGCACGAGAGTGTGGAATGTGTCAATCTCGGATTCGTTTGGTTTATGCGCCAAAATTTTCCTGTTTATAACGCCAAAAAACATGGTGCGAGAACTTTTTCGTTTTGGCGTGGGAAGTAAAAAAATTACGAGCCAAAACGAAAAAAATCTCGCGCCGCTTTGTTCGGCATACACGCACCGGAATCGGAGCGTTTGTGGTACGTGTTTCGGAAGAGGTGGTTTGCGGATATTCCTCAAAGAGGCGGTGGTGAAGGAGTAATCCCCAAGGGGCAAATCCGCTTTACTCCGGTCGTTTTATCCTTCGACGGCGAAGTGCTGTTCGAGTTCGGATAGGGTCTGTTCGTTTGTTTGGAGGTCTTTGATGATCTCGCCTTTTTGCAGTACTACGATGCGGCTGCTGACTTCGGTCACGTGGTTGAGGTCGTGGCTGGAGATAAGCATGGTAGTACCGTATTGGGTTGCATGTTCGTTGAGCATTTTCTTCAGCCGTATTTGTGAGGAAGGATCGAGAGCCGTGAACGGTTCGTCGAGGATCAATATATCGGGGCGAGAGAGCATGGCAGCGGCTATGCCTATCTTCTTTTGATTCCCTTTGGAAAAATCCCGAATGAGTTTGTTCTTGCCCAAAACTTCATCGGCAAAGAGGGGCGACATGTATTCGAGAAAACGCTCTATCTCCTGCTTGTCGAGGTGGTGGAGCTTGCCGATGAAATCGAAATACTCCTCCGGACGCAGGAAGCCGATGAGGAAGCTTTCGTCGAGGAAGGCTCCGACACGGCCCTTCCAATCGTCACTACCCGCTACGGGGATGTCGTCGATGGAGATGCTACCGCTATCTGCTTTGATCAGATCGAGGACGAGGCGGAAGAGGGTAGTCTTGCCGGCACCGTTATTGCCTACCAAACCGAAGGTTTCGCCGTGGCTTATGGAGAGATGGGGAATATCCAGTACGGTAACCCCATTGTATTTTTTGCTGAGATCGGTTATTTGTATCATATCTATTGTGGTCGTCTAAAGAATGTTGTCAAAGTTATTTGCGTTCGCGGAAGCTTTCTGCCAAAGCGTGTTTCTGACGAGAGAAAACGCGTGTGCAGAAGTTCAGGAGGGGCTTGTGCATCATCAGACCGATCAGGCCGATCAGACCGATGGCGATTTCGGCTGTACGCGTATCGGTGAGCCACTTCAGTACAACCAACAAAACCGGGGCGACCATCATCGTCGGCAACGCTATCAGGATATTGACCATCGAAGTGCCTTGTTGGTTCATTACGCTTCTCGACATTACTTCTATGTAGCCTTTATTGAAGCATGCCATTAGCAGGATGAAGATCGTTCCTATACCGCTGTTCCATAGAAAGAGCGAGATGTGCAGGTAGACAATCTCCTCTCCCATCAGGAAATAGGGTGTGCTCAGGATGAAACTGGCTGCATTGAGTATCATCAGTATGATGTAGTGGCTGCGAATGTAGGTTCGGGAGGTTATGGCTTGCGCCATCAGTCCATCGAAGAAAGCACAGTCCCACCGTATCACGAATTGCTGCTGCATCAGCATCAGGGAGCTGACGATGATATTGGCGATAATCGCATATGCGGTCATCGTGTCCGCATTGCTTTCCCTATAGAAGAGAAGGCCGTACAATATGAAAAGAAAGGAAAAGATGAAAGTACTGCGAAGGCGTTTGGAGCGCAAGATGAGCTTGATATGCAGTGCTATCACCTCGCCTATGATACCATGCTGACGCACAAAATTCAGATTGTGGTACCGCTCCGTGCTGTTGGATTTGGTGCGCTCTTTAGCATAGCGATGCTGTCTGAAATACCGCTGGCTCGCTATATATGTTCCGGCCAATATCAATGCCATGCAGATCCATACGATATATACCGGAAGGGACGAGACGAAGCGGAACAGGCAGTCCGACCAAGGCACGAATCCGGTGATTTCTGTAGCGAGCATGAGGGCTATGGCACCGATGACGATGATATAGAATCGGAGACCATCGCCCAGTATGCGCTTCAGATATGGAGCCAAGAGCATATCGGTCAGCGTAAGCATCAGCAGGGTGACGAGGGCTACAGCGAAATCGGCTGCCCCTTCTTCTATCCCCGTCACAATGCTGTAAGGCAGAAAGAGGAAAACGAAGACGTAGTAATTGATCGGATTGGCCAATGGGCGGAATATAAGGTACTGTGCTATGGCTTTGCGCGGTATCGGCAGCTGCCGGTAGTAGTTTTCATTTATATAGTTGAGCGGTTGCAGGAAAAGGCGGATCACCAGACCGGCAAGCATCAGGAAAGGAATGAGTCCGGTCATTATTTGCATAGGAGCAAGAGCCGGAAAGCTTTCCTTAATTATGATCGGAAAGAAAAGCCCAAAAATAAAAAGGCTCACACCTACGAACAGGAAGTAAATGGCCCAAAATATCATTATGGCAACGCTCTGTGCCGAAATGGTGGAGCGGATCGTGCGCCGCCATTCGTGTCGGAATAGTTCTCGTTGGTACATGGTTCTGTATTAAATCTTCGCTTCAAAAGAAAACCCCGAAAGTCAGACAATGGGCTTTCGGGGCTTATTTCGATTTTCAGTACATGTTGCTTGTTAATCGCCTTCCTTTTTTGGGGGGATTATCCTTGGATGGCTGCAATGCCGGGGAGGGTTTTGCCCTCGATGGCTTCGAGCAAGGCTCCGCCACCCGTGGAGACGTAGGATACCTTATCGGCAAGACCGAATTTGTTCACGCAGGCAACGCTATCTCCTCCTCCGACCAGCGAGAAGGCTCCATTGGCCGTAGCTTCCACGATGGCTTCGCCGACGGCTTTCGAGCCTATGGAGAAGTTGTCAAATTCGAATACTCCCGTGGGACCGTTCCAAAGGATCGTTTTGGATTCGAGTATTACTTTGCGGAATTTCTCGATCGACCGGGGGCCTATGTCCATACCCATCCAGTCGTCGGGTATCTCCATATTGCTGCATACTTGGGTGGCTGCATCGTTGTCGAACCTGTCGGCTACTTTCGTATCCACGGAGAGTATCAGATTGACGCCCTTTTCGGCTGCTTTCTTCACGATGTCGCGAGCCAAATCCAGCTTGTCGTCTTCCACGATGGAGAGGCCTATCCGACCGCCTGCCGCTTTGGTGAAAGTATAGGTCATTCCGCCGGTCAGGATCAGGTTGTCCACTTTGTTGAGCAGGTTCTCGATGATTTCTATCTTGGTCGATACCTTGGAGCCTCCCATGATGGCGGTGAACGGCCGCTTGATGTCGTGCAGCACTCTTTCTACGGCTTTTACTTCTTTCTCCATCAGATAGCCGAACATTTTGTGGTCTCGGTCGAAGTAGTCAGCGATCAGTGCCGTGGAAGCATGTGCCCGATGGGCTGTGCCGAAAGCATCGTTCACGTAGCAGTCGGCCATGGAAGCCAGCTTTTGCGTAAACTCTTTCTGAGCAGCCTTGACGGCTTTCTTCGCTGCGGCTTTTTCTTCGTCCGAAGCATCGTCGGAGAGTCCGCGCGGCTTACCTTCCTCCTCGGCATAGAAGCGGAGGTTTTCGAGCAGCAGCACTTGGCCGGCTTTGAGCTTGGCCGCTTTGTCCATGGCATCGGCTCCGATGCAGTCATCGGCAAAGAAGACATCCACGCCGAGCAGTTCGGATACGTGTGGCAGGATATGCCGGAGGGAGAACTCCGGTGCTACGCCTTTGGGGCGTCCCAGATGAGAGCCGATGATGGTCATACCGCCGTCGGCTATGATCTTGCGGAGAGTGGGGAGGGCTGCGCGGATGCGGGTGTCGTCGGTGATCTTAAAGTTGTCATCGAGGGGAACGTTGAAATCGACGCGCACGAAGGCTTTCTTGCCGGCGAAATTGAATTGTTCTATCGTCATTGTATTGAATGTTTTTGCCCCTGACGGGAGAGGTTCGTTTATTGTGTGGACAAACATACGAAGTTTATATAGAAGAGTAGTTGCTTTGCCCCTTTAATCCGCCCTCGGAATCCCATCGTTTCGGTATCGATCCCGGACGGAAACGGCGTTATTGGTTCCTGAAGAATTTATATATCTTTGCTCGGTCTCGAGGGTCACCCGATTCCGTCTTACGAGACGGGTTTTTTGTAGTTGTCGGGGGCGATTGGACGAGACTTGCAACAGAGAAAACAGAACCAACTTAATTATTCAGGTAATGAGCAAATTAGATTTGACAAAGTATGGCATTCTCAATGCCACTGAGATTATCCACAACCCATCTTACGAGTTCCTTTTTGAAGAAGAGACCAAAGCCGGTCTCGAAGGCTTTGAGAAAGGACAGCTTACCGAACTGGGAGCAGTCAATGTGATGACCGGTGTCTATACGGGTCGTTCGCCCAAGGATAAGTTCTTCGTCATGGACGATACAACCAAAAACACCATCTGGTGGACGTCGGACGAATACAAGAACGACAACAAACCGGTGACTCCGGAGGCGTGGAAGAGTATCAAAAAGCTGGCCGTGGAGCAGCTCTCCGGCAAGCGTCTTTTCGTCGTGGACACGTTCTGCGGCGCCAACGAAAGCTCTCGGTTGAAAATCCGCTTTATCATGGAGGTGGCCTGGCAGGCCCACTTCGTCAAGAATATGTTTATCCGCCCCACGGAAGAGGAGCTGGCCAACTACGGCGAGCCCGACTTCGTGGTGATGACTGCTTCCAAAGCGAAGGTGGAAAACTACAAAGAGCTGGGACTGAACTCCGAGACGGCCGTCGTATTCAACCTGACCGAGAAGGTGCAGGTGATCCTGAACACATGGTACGGCGGTGAGATGAAGAAAGGTATGTTCTCCTACATGAACTACCTGCTCCCTCTGCGCGGTATGGCTTCGATGCACTGCTCCGCCAATACGAGCATGGACGAGAAGGAGACGGCTATCTTCTTCGGTCTGTCCGGTACGGGCAAGACCACGCTCAGTACGGATCCGAAGCGCAAGCTGATCGGCGATGACGAGCACGGCTGGGACAAGGACGGTATCTTCAACTTCGAAGGCGGATGCTACGCCAAGGTGATCAACCTGAGCCGCGAGAACGAACCGGACATCTACAATGCCATCCGCCGCAATGCGCTGCTGGAGAACGTGACCGTGGATGCTGCCGGTAAGATCGACTTCGGTGACAAATCCGTGACGGAGAATACTCGCGTCTCTTATCCGATCTACCACATCGAGAACATCGTGAAGCCCGTGTCCAAAGCCGGCCATGCCAAGAAGGTGATCTTCCTCTCTGCCGATGCTTTCGGCGTATTGCCTCCCGTTTCCATCCTGACTCCGGAGCAGACCAAGTACTACTTCCTCTCGGGCTTTACCGCCAAGCTGGCCGGTACCGAGCGTGGCATCACGGAGCCTACGCCTACGTTCTCCGCTTGCTTCGGAGCGGCTTTCCTCTCGCTTCATCCTACGAAGTATGCCGAGGAGCTGGTGAAGAAAATGGAGATGGTGGGAGCTACGGCTTACCTCGTCAATACGGGTTGGAACGGTACGGGCAAGCGCATCTCCATCAAGGATACGCGCGGTATCATCGATGCCATCCTCGACGGCTCCATCGACAAGGCTCCGACCAAGGCTATTCCTTTCTTCGACTTCAAGGTGCCGACGGCTCTGCCCGGTGTGGATCCGAATATCCTCGATCCGCGCGACACCTATGCCGATGCCGCCGAGTGGACGAAGAAGGCGAAGGATCTGGCCGAACGTTTCATCAAAAACTTCGTCAAGTTCACGGGCAATGATGCCGGCAAGGCTCTCGTAGCAGCAGGGCCGAAGCTCTAAGAACGGAGAAAAAGTGCTCGCGGCTTTCTGAGAGGGAAGCCGAAAGAGAGAGATAAAAAAGAAAGAGGGGGCTGTGTCATCTGCGACACAGCCCCCTCTCTTTGGATGCAGGCAGAGAGGGAGGTTTGGTTTTGGCGCATTCCTCCCTGCCGTGCTAACGGCTACAGACCGCCGCTTTGCGAACCCTGCTCGCCGCTACTGCTGCCACCGGTATCGGATCTGCCACTCGGTGAGGACGGTTGGGAGGAGATTTGGGGCAATTCGTCCGATTCGCCGGCTGTGGAGGTCGAATATCCGGTCGAAAGCTCTGTTGGCTTCGTCCATCTTGTCTACCCAAGTGGAGATAGCCAGTTTCGTTACGTCCGCTTTGTACTTATCGCTTCGGAGTTCTTCGGCGAGTTTGTACATCAGCTCGGTCTCGTTGCGGTAGTTCTTTTTGTCGAGTCTTTTGTATGCACGCAATAGAATTTCGAGTCATTGGGTAGCTTCGCCCCTGCGGCTTCGGGGCGGAAAGTTTCGCCCCGGATACAACCTGTCAGGTTGCGGAAGGCCTCGTCGCGGACGGCATCGAATGCAGCCACTTTGGCTGAGTGTTCGCTGGCGATGATTTGTGCCGGACCGGCTTTGAAAATCTTTAGCACTCTGTCCAACTCATCCGGTGTCGGTGTGAGTTCGCTTGCACCGATGGTGCGGGCATCTTTGACTTCGTCAATCATGAAATTCAGCAACTCGGCTTGCTGAAATCGTCCGATTCCTACTTGTTCGATCATGTAAGTTTTGACCTATAGACCGGATTTGGGCGATTTTCGGTTCGAGTTTTGGCTTGTGCGATTGATAACCTCTGTTTTTTGCCTGCGTCCTCCCCTTTGTATCCTCTTCCTTTCTCAGCCGATTGCCGTTTTTTTCGGTCAAAAAAACTTTTTTCGCGAGGAAAAAACATCTTCTCATTTTTTTTCTTTTGCGCTCCTTTTGGGTCTCTCTTACGCGCGCGAACATATTAATATATGCTCCCTTTTGTCTTCTTTCTTGGGAGGGAGTCCTTTTCTTCGGGGGCTGTTTTTTTGTCGAACCGGTTGAAAAAAGAATTTGAAAGATTTGTCTGTAAAGAAAAAAGGCGTACTTTTGTGACCGCAAAAGCGATTCCTGCCCGATTGATAGAGGAATTGTTCCGCCGAGCGCGTCGGGATTCTTTTTTGGGGGGGATCAGGCGACGAGCTTTTTCATGAGCGTCAGCCCTGAAAAAAGAGCCGATTGATTTTGCCGATTCGGAAAAAGGTTTTACTTTTGCACCCACTGTCCGCCACATGAAGGGTTTCGATCCGGAGATTGGGGAGGGCAGTCGGAGCGCGATCATTGACATTGTTCATACGAAGAACAAAAGTGTAGTACAAGAAGGAGAGAGAAGGGCTTCGCCATTTCTTGCAGGATTTCTGCCCCCTCGCAGAGAGAGGAGGGCGGATTTACCGGCTGTTATTGACGAAACCGTCTCTCGACGAGGACATATACTCTGTCAAAGAGAAAAACGAAAAGACCGAGAGAGAAAAAGAAACCGAGGTGTACTACCTGATAAATCGAATTATCCAAAGGGTAATAATCGGCGTCTGAGCGATAATAACAGAAGCAAACAAACACACAAATATGACAGTGGAGAGTTTGATCCTGGCTCAGGATGAACGCTAGCGATAGGCTTAACACATGCAAGTCGAGGGGCAGCATGATCTTAGCTTGCTAAGGTTGATGGCGACCGGCGCACGGGTGCGTAACGCGTATGCAACTTGCCTTACAGAGGGGGATAACCCGTTGAAAGACGGACTAAAACCGCATACACTTGTATTATTGCATGATATTACAAGGAAATATTTATAGCTGTAAGATAGGCATGCGTCCCATTAGCTAGTTGGTGAGGTAACGGCTCACCAAGGCGACGATGGGTAGGGGAACTGAGAGGTTTATCCCCCACACTGGTACTGAGACACGGACCAGACTCCTACGGGAGGCAGCAGTGAGGAATATTGGTCAATGGGCGAGAGCCTGAACCAGCCAAGTCGCGTGAAGGAAGACTGTCCTAAGGATTGTAAACTTCTTTTATACGGGAATAACGGGCGATACGAGTATTGCATTGAATGTACCGTAAGAATAAGCATCGGCTAACTCCGTGCCAGCAGCCGCGGTAATACGGAGGATGCGAGCGTTATCCGGATTTATTGGGTTTAAAGGGTGCGTAGGTTGTTCGGTAAGTCAGCGGTGAAACCTGAGCGCTCAACGTTCAGCCTGCCGTTGAAACTGCCGGGCTTGAGTTCAGCGGCGGCAGGCGGAATTCGTGGTGTAGCGGTGAAATGCATAGATATCACGAGGAACTCCGATTGCGAAGGCAGCTTGCCATACTGCGACTGACACTGAAGCACGAAGGCGTGGGTATCAAACAGGATTAGATACCCTGGTAGTCCACGCAGTAAACGATGATTACTAGGAGTTTGCGATATACCGTCAAGCTTCCACAGCGAAAGCGTTAAGTAATCCACCTGGGGAGTACGCCGGCAACGGTGAAACTCAAAGGAATTGACGGGGGCCCGCACAAGCGGAGGAACATGTGGTTTAATTCGATGATACGCGAGGAACCTTACCCGGGATTGAAATGTAGATGACTGATGGTGAAAACCGTCTTCCCTTCGGGGCTTCTATGTAGGTGCTGCATGGTTGTCGTCAGCTCGTGCCGTGAGGTGTCGGCTTAAGTGCCATAACGAGCGCAACCCACATCGGTAGTTGCTAACAGTTTTCGCTGAGGACTCTACCGAGACTGCCGTCGTAAGGCGTGAGGAAGGTGTGGATGACGTCAAATCAGCACGGCCCTTACATCCGGGGCGACACACGTGTTACAATGGGAGGGACAAAGGGCAGCTACCGGGCGACCGGATGCGAATCTCTAAACCCTTCCCCAGTTCGGATCGGAGTCTGCAACTCGACTCCGTGAAGCTGGATTCGCTAGTAATCGCGCATCAGCCATGGCGCGGTGAATACGTTCCCGGGCCTTGTACACACCGCCCGTCAAGCCATGGGAGTCGGGGGTACCTGAAGGGCGTAACCGCAAGGGGCGCACTAGGGTAATACCGGTGACTGGGGCTAAGTCGTAACAAGGTAGCCGTACCGGAAGGTGCGGCTGGAACACCTCCTTTCTGGAGTTCGGACCGATTGACATAAACGGTTGCCCGAAAAATTAAGGAGAATTGGTTGAAGGTAGGGTTTTTTGCAACGGAACCGGTGTCGGAGATTTATCCGATCGGGGGAAGAAGAAAAGACCATATATCGCCTTCGGTTTCGGCTCTCGGCTTTTTTTTTATCCGAAAAACTTTACTGCACGGCGAAAAGCCATATTTGTTCGACGTATGAATAAAACGAATATAACCTGCGGATATTCCGATGCAATCAATCGGGATGTCCGGGAGGGTGTTCTCTCTCTTGGATCGAAGATGGAGAGATACCGGAAGATAAGGAGTCTTTCCCTCCCCCGAGGCCTTGGTTCGTTTATCTTTCGAGCTTTCCCTGCTTCGAACTTTGCTTCTTTTTTTGAAGCGAGGCAAAAAGGGCAAAAAGAAAAAAATAAAGAGAGATAAGGGGCAACGGTCATGCAGCGCAAGGAGCTGCCACAGGCAGACGGAAGAGTTCGAATAAGAGAGAAGCAGTCCTATAGCTCAGTTGGTTAGAGCGCTACACTGATAATGTAGAGGTCGGCAGTTCAACTCTGCCTGGGACTACGGGGGATTAGCTCAGCTGGCTAGAGCACCTGCTTTGCAAGCAGGGGGTCATCGGTTCGAATCCGATATTCTCCACGAAAGAAAACAGGCGATCATTGACATATTGGAAGAAAATCAAATAAAGAATTTAAGTAGAGCACAACAAGCTTAAGTATACCGCCGGCGGCAATTGATTGCCGGGCGAACAAAAGTAAGTAAGGGCAGACGGTGGATGCCTAGGCTCTCGGAGGCGAAGAAGGACGTGATAAGCTGCGAAAAGCTGCGGGAATCGGCACATACGAATTGATCCGCAGATATCCGAATGGGGCAACCCGTCAGGCCAAGGCCTGACACATGAATTGATTTCATGAGCGAACGCGGGGAACTGAAACATCTCATTACCCGTAGGAGAAGAAAACAAAAGTGATTCCCTCAGTAGTGGCGAGCGAACGGGGATTAGCCCAAACCGGCTTTGTTTCGGCAAAGTCGGGGTAATAGGACTTCGACAAAAGTTTAATGATAGATATAGGAGAACCTACTGGAAAGTATGGCCGAAGAGCATGAAAGCTGCGTATCCGACATATCGAACCATAGACGACGGAGCACCTGAGTAGCGCGGGACACGAGACATCCTGT